>DASXYR010000482.1:0-3003 GCA_036502385.1 Gemmatimonadaceae bacterium | reverse complement strand
TCCGATGCGACGCAGATGGCGCGCTCGATCCCTTCGGTCATGCACAGTGATCTCGCAATGCGCGTTGCGCCAAGGAGCGTGGTGCACGCCATCTGGTCGATGCCGAAAGCCCAGGCTTTTGAGAGGCCGAGGTCGTATTGGAGTCGGGCCGATGGATACTTGAAGCGGTCCGTGGTGCAGAATCCCGCCGCGCCAATTGCGGCGTCACCGGCAGGCGAGAACGCCATAACACCGGGTGTCCCGCCATAGATCACCAATCCTACGCTCTCAGGATCGATTGCCTGCTCTGTCATCAGCTTCGCGACCGCATCGCGGGCAAGCTGATATGGGCTTTCTTCGATTCCTACGTGGACGTTCGCAAACCCGAACGACTCGAGCGTCCGAGGGGTGCTCTGAAGCTGCGATTCGTCTTCCAGCCGCTGCACCGACTGGGTGCTTTCCGGAAAGACGTAACTGATTCCACCGATTATGGGGGTGGCCGAATTGACTGACTTGGAGTTGCTCATTTCGATCCTCGTTGCTGACGCGAGAAGGATCGTGAAAATGAGCGGGGCTACGTATCCGCTATCCTACGTAGACACTCTACTGTAATGACGTAGTCGTTTTGCGTCCCAACACGAGCCCCTTGAGTTGTGCCATCAGAAAGGCCCCAAGCGTGTAACTGTCCCTGATAGTCCCATCGAGAATCCGATCCGAAAGCTCGTCTGCCGTGAGGTAGACAATCTCGCCAAAGGCTTCGGTGTCCTCCGGCTCAGGCTTTCCTTTGGCGCCAAGCTCGACAAGAAAAACATCGAGGTGAGCAGACATCAAAGCCGAGTCAGGCCGGATCATGCCAAGCGGATGAATCTTCTTCACCGCGTAGCCGAGCTCCTGCTTCACCTCTGCCCTGACCGTCTGACGGGGAGTCATCCCCGATTCCCGGCGACCGCGTGTAATCTCCAATTCCCACGATCGAGTCGCGTGACGATAGATCTCCCTCAGGACGAACTTCCCTTCCGACATCGCCAGAGCTGCGACACCGTTGGGGCCGTCGAATTCGGTCTGCTCGATGATCCGTATTCGGCAGTTTGTCGTCCCGCTCGGGAAACGCAGGGGATCTCGAACCACCATCGTCGTGTCGTCCTCGAGGAGAATTCCGATTTTCTTTCCGCCCTTTCCGAGCGCTGAACCCTTCAGATCACTGGCGCACTTGTCGGCGATCTTTTTCGCCTCTTTGCGAGAGGTGACGATCTCGACTTCGCCCGTAGCGGCGTCACCGATTTCCTGCGCTTTCTCTGGAAGCTGTTTCAGATAGTTTCGTTTGTTTGACATCGCCGATCAGGGTTCGTCGTCTGCCTCAAACGATATTCCCAGGTGTTCCAGCAGACGGTTCTCGATGTCAGTACTAAGCAAATCATCGTCCAGCGTCTCGATATGATCGAGGAGAAGCCGCGCCCGTGTCCTAATGAACGCTTCTTGCATTTGAAAAGAGTCATGCCACGCGACTCGACTTCTCGACTTTGGCGGGGACAATCCCCGGACACGGAGCTGATCTCCGAGATTCAATCCCTTTCAAGACCCCTCGAGGACCCACGCGATCTCGACCCGCTGATCGAGGCGATCGGCGACTCACGTTACGTCCTGCTGGGCGAAGCAACCCACGGCACGTCAGAGTTCTACACCTGGCGGGCTGAGATCTCGCGGCGCCTGATAACGGAGAAAGGGTTCTCATTCATCGCTGTCGAAGGCGACTGGCCAGACTGCTACTCCGTCGACCGATTCGTCAAAGGACTTGGCGGCGATTCGGCGCAGAAGATGTTGCACGCATTTTCACGTTGGCCAACATGGATGTGGGCGAACCGCGAAGTCGTCGATCTCGTGAACTGGATGTCGATTCACAACGAGCGCGCGCCGTCTACCAGGCAGGTCGGATTCTACGGACTCGACGTCTACTCGCTGTGGGATTCGATGCATGCGGTGATGGACTATCTACAGAACATCGATCCGGAGCTAGCGCGAGCCGCGCAACGCGCTTACTCGTGCTTCGAGCCTTACGATGAGGACGTTCATGAATACGCGAGAGCGACTGCGCTCGTGCCGACGTCGTGCGAAGACGACGCTGTGAGAATGCTTGCAGCACTTCGATCAAAGGCAAGCGAGCTCAGGGAAGATGGAGCCGACGCTTACTTCAATGCCGAACAAAACGCGCTCATTACGAAAAACGCCGAGCTGTACTACCGAACGATGGTTCGCGGCGGACCGGGTTCGTGGAATGTTCGCGATAATCACATGGTCGAGACACTCGAGCGGTTGGTGAAGCACCACGGGCCCGACTCGAAGGCAATCGTCTGGGAGCACAACACGCACGTCGGCGATGCACGCTTCACCGACATGGCTCGATCAGGCATGGTGAACGTCGGGCAGCTCGTGCGACAAGCGCACGATCGTGACGGAGTCTTTCTCGTTGGATTCGGAACTCATCACGGCACCGTAATCGCCGCCAGAGAGTGGGGCGCGCCGATGGAAAAGATGAAAGTTCCCGACGCGAAGGAAGGTAGCTACGAGCATGCGATCGACCGGGCCGAAGTAGGAGACTCGATTTTTATTTTCGATCGCGATGATGAACCGGGGTACCAACATCTCCTCGAGCCGCGCGGCCATCGCGCGATCGGCGTTGTCTACGACCCACGCACCGAGCACTGGGGCAACTACGTGCCCACTATCTTGCCGCGGCGATACGATGCTTTCCTGTATATAGAGGAAACCAGCGCGGTCGATCCACTGCACATGGCCGTCCTTGTCGATGGCGAACCGCCGGAGACTTATCCGAGCGGCGAGTAGACCGAATCCCGCAGGGTCATTCGACTACCGACCCTTCGCGGCCCTCGCCTGTCGCACCATCTCCTTGACGTCAGCGAGCAGCGCCGGCGCGTTGTACGGAATTCCATCCTTGATCGTCCACTGAACGCCACCGCCGTGAACTTCCTTACCGTTAACGATGTGATCAACGCCCGTTGGATATAG
>DASXYR010000481.1:0-2454 GCA_036502385.1 Gemmatimonadaceae bacterium | reverse complement strand
AACGCTCCGAGCCGATAGTTCATCGTGACGACGACCGCGCCCTTCTGCGCGAGCCGCGCGCCGTTGTGGCGCTCCTCGCCGCCGAATCCGGCAAAAAATCCACCGCCGTGAATCCACACCATCACCGGACGCCGCGACGTGCGCGCGTCCAGCGAATTCGTGTAGACGTTGAGGTAGAGACAATCCTCGGAAATGCCGGCGGTGAATGGATCGATGTCGCCGAACGGCTGGTGCTGGATACAGTTGTGACCGAGCTGCGTCGCGGGGCGAACACCGGTCCAGTGCGCGGCGGGGCGCGGTGGTTGCCAACGGAGCGGACCGACCGGCGGAGCGGCATAAGGGATGCCCCGAAACACAATCACACCCGGCGTGGAATCGGCGATGCCTTCGAGAGTGCCGGTGTCGATCGTGACGCGCGGCGGAGCAAAACCACGGGCGCCGAGGAGGCCCGAGGAAATCACGATGGCAATTACTGCGGCCGTGCGAGCTGGGCGAATCATTCTCTGCCTGACGAGTGGATTGTCTGTTTTATCCCTCAGACTCAGGCGGTGTCAAGTCATGACACAGCTCACAGCTTTTGAGCTTAACTCAGAACTACCTGGTAAGGGTGATGGATACGGGTTACGGGTTCCGGGGTAGCGCGCAAGACACGGAACCGAGACCACGCATCTATCACTCGCACCAGGTCGTTCTGAGTTTGTAGTTGCAGTTTCCGTATGCTGCTCACCCGTCTACATTAGACGGCTTCGGCCGGGAGGTCGGATGAAAAAGCGCACGCTGTCTATCCTGCGAATGCTGCTGCCGCCGACCGTTCTCGCATTTGCGACTCCGCTCGCCGGCCAGAATCCGGCGACAGCTAGCCCAACGACCCCATCGAGCAGTGGCAAAGGCCAGATTGTCGGCGTAGTGGTCGACAGTCTCGATGGGCGGTTCCTCTCGGGCGCCGATGTCGTCATCAGAGGCGGAGAGCCCGCGGCTCACACCGATTCTCTGGGCAAGTTCAGTATCGACAGTCTCGTCCCCGGCACGTACCAGGTTGGGGTCTTTCACGAGCTCCTCGACACACTCAGCGTCACGCTTCTGACGCGCCCGTTTCGCGTCGGCCCCGACAGCACGATGCTGGTAGTTCTGGCCATTCCGTCGGCGGCGACACTCGTCCGTCGCTCGTGTCCGGAATCGGGAGGGAGCGCGCGGTCGGCGGTGATCGGGAAAGTCAGCGATCCCGAGACTCTTCAACCGGTCCGCGGCGCCGAGGTGTCGATTGCGTGGACGGAATTCGAGGTCTCGAAGGACTTTGGATTGCGTCGGACCCCACGTTTGGTGCGGGATACGACCGACGCGGCCGGCACCTATACCATCTGCGGACTGCCAAGCTCGTTGCAAGCGAGTCTTCAGGCACGACGCGGAACGACCGTCAGCGGCGAGATTCCCATCGAGCTCGGCGACAGGCCCGTCGAGCTGAAGGCGCGCACCATTTTGCTTTCGAGCGCCGACTCGGCTGCGAAAAGCGGCAGTGCGACGGTGTCCGGACGGGTGGCTCTCGAAGGCGGTTCGGCGAGCGCGGGAAGCAGGGTGGAGCTGGTGGGCAGTGATGCCGTGGTGCTGACCGATGAGAAGGGCGAGTTCACGATGCGGAATCTCCCATCGGGCAGCCGAGTCTTGCTGGCGCGACATCTTGGGTACGGCGCTGGGACCGTCCCGGTAGATCTGTCCTCGCACAAGGAACAACGCGTGACGATCACGCTGCCGAAATTCGTGGCGGTGATGGATCCGGTCCTCGTCACCGCGCGCAGAGTGGCCGCCCTCGACAAAGTCGGCTTCAACGATCGGAACAAGAGCGGGCTCGGCTACTACATCGGGCCGGACCGGATCGCGAGACTTCACGCCACTGAAGTCACCGACATTCTAAGAACAGTGCCCGGACTTCGCGTGAGTTACGGCCCGAACGGGGAGACGGTGTCGAGCTCGCGCGGACTCAGCGGCTCCTGCGTGCAGTACTATCTGGACGACATGCAATTCACGGAGCTGGAACCGGGCGACATCAACCATTTCGTGACCGGCGGTGAAGTGGTAGCGGTCGAGGTCTATCAACCCCCAAACGCGCCGCCGCAATTCACACGCGGCGGAGGTGGATGCACCACGATCGTCCTGTGGACGCGGTTCAAAATCCGTAGCTGAGCTGAAAGCTGAAAGCTGAAAACTGAAAACTGAGAGCTGGGCAGTTACGGGTACCGGGAACCGGGCACCGGGCACCTGTCCTTAAGCCGCCTCCGCCGGCGGAGGAACGATCCCGTCGTCCGAGCCCGCCGCGATGCCGGTCAGCGACTCGATCATCGCGAACAGCTCCGCGGGTTTTATCGGCTTCGACAGATACTCGTCCATCCCGGCGGCGAGGCATATCTCCCGGTCGCCCTTCATCGCGTGAGCCGTCAGCGCGATGATAAGCACGTGCGT
>DASXYR010000480.1:0-4422 GCA_036502385.1 Gemmatimonadaceae bacterium | reverse complement strand
TGACGTTCCGCACAGTGACGTCGGTCGGAACTGCGAGCTGCACCGGAGCGAAGTTCAGAATCGCTTTGATTCCGGCCCGCACGACCTGCTTCACAACCGCTGCGGTGCTCTCCCCGGGCGTCGCGAGCACAGCGATGTCGAAATGCTGCTTCCCGGCATCGCGCTCGAGCTCCGATATCGGTCTGACGGTGAGGTTCTCCCACCGCTTTCCGATTTTGGCTTCGTCGCTGTCGTAAACCGCGGTGACATTGAATCCGCGCTCGGCGAATCCGCGGTAGCGCGCGAGCGCAGCGCCGATCTTGCCAGCTCCGATGATGCAGACATGCCACTCTTTACCGAGGCCGAGGATCTCGCGGAGCTTGTCGGAAAGCTCGGGAACGGAATAGCCGAGGCCACGCTTTCCGAAGGATCCAAACAATGAGAGATCCTTTCGCACCTGGGCGGATGTAGTCCCGCCGAGCTTTGCGAGCTCGTCGCTGGAGATTGTCTGGAGGCCTTCGCGCTCCGTCCCCTCTAGAAAGCTTAAATACAGGGAGAGTCGCCTGACCGTGGATTCGGCTATCCGCTTCAAATTTGGCCTGACCTGAATTCGGCTGCCCGCTTAATACTTTGGTGCTTGTGAATAAGTTCACAAACTAACTATTGGGCCGCCGAACGGGCAAGAAATCGTATTCGCGGTGAGCGCGTGGTTGCCCTTCGTAATGGGGTGACTGACTCGTATCTTCATCGGATGCCAGTCCACGTAACGTCTGAAATCGGAGCGCTCCGAACTGTTTTGGTCCACAGTCCCGGGAACGAGCTGCTTGCGGTGACGCCGAGCACCCGCGCCGATTTTCTATACGACGACATCGTCGATGCCGATCTCGCCAAGCGCGAGCACAAGCGGTTCGTGCAGGTGCTCGAGCGCTTTTGCGAGGTTCTTCACGTGCGGGACCTTCTCACGGAGGTCCTCGAGGACAACGAGGTTCGTGAGCTGATCATCCGCGAGACGCTCGACGTCGTTCCGCTGGAGCCGCTCGCGCTCGAGCTGCGCGAGTTGCCGCCGTCTGCGGTGGTGAATCTCCTCATCGAAGGAAAAGAAGAGGAACCTGGTCCGCTGTCGCGCACCCTCAATGAATTCAGCTACTCGCTTCCTCCGCTTCCCAATCTCTTCTTCACGCGCGACTCGGCGATGGCGATCAATCAGAACATGATGATCGGTTCGATGCGCTTTCACGCGCGGTGGACGGAAGAGCTGATCATGAAGGCTCTCTTCACATCGCATCCCAAGCTCGGCAATAAGGGTATTCTCTACGATGGCGCTGCGGAGCGACGCCTCAACCATACGCTCGAGGGAGGGGACGTCCATCCACTGCGCGAGGACGTGCTCTTGATCGGCTTCAGCGAACGATCGAGCCCCGCGGGAATCGACAGTCTCGCGACGCTGCTCTTCGAGCAGACGCAGGTGACCAACATCATCGTCGTCGTCATGCCTCAGGAGGCGACGGCGATCCATCTCGACATGATCTTTACGCACGTGGATCGCGATCTGTGCGTCATTTATCCGCCGCACTTCATCGGACCGTATCGCCTGCCCATACTTCACTGGCAGAAAGGCCAGACGCACATGCGCGAGCAACCTGATCTGTTCGCAGCTCTCAAGCATTGCGGAATCCCGATGGAGCCGATTCTTTGCGGAGGGTCGCGGAGAATCGTCCAGGATCGTGAGCAGTGGGCGTCCGGATGTAACTTTACTGCGCTGCGTCCCGGCGTCGTCACATCTTATGCGAGAAACGAAACAACCCTGAGAGAATTGGAAAAAGCCGGCTTCAAGATGATCACGGCATCCGACTTCCTGTCTTCGAAGCAGGCGATCCCCGCACACGAGAGAGCGGCGATCACGTTCGAGGGTGGAGAGCTGGTGCGCGGCGGCGGTGGCCCGCACTGCATGACTTGCCCAATAACGCGAGACGATCCTTGGAATTGAATCGCGGGGTGTACGCCGAGCCACAAGACACGCTTCTGACGTCACGCGCCGCCGACTACCTGGCGGCGGGTCCGGCCGACGTCGTGGATCTGATCGGCCACATCTGCAGCCTACCCGGTGCCCCGCGCATCGTCGCCGAGCACATGGCACATGCGATGTTCGCGGGACGGCGTGACTTCGTGCAGAACGCGGAGGGGCGCTGGATGCTGAGCGGATCCGCGTCGACCGCTTACGGGGCGCAGCGGGAACCGACGAGTCTTTCCCGCGCGGATATCGGCGTTCTTTCGCGCGACCCATACCCCCCTGTGTCACGCAGGCGCTCGGTGACAATTCCGTCCGAGCCGTTGAGCTCACTGTCTTACGCGGTGGTCGACACCGAGACGACGGGTGGGCGCGCCTATTACGGGGATCGTATCACCGAGATCGCCGCGGTGGTTGTTAGAGACGGGAAGATCGTCGAGATGTTCGAGACGCTCGTGAATCCGGAGCGGCCGATTCCGTACTTCGTGAGCCAGCTCACCAACATTACGTGGGCGATGGTAAAGGATGCGCCGACGTTCGACCGCATCGCACCCGATGTGATGCGCGTACTCGACGGAAATGTCTTCGTCGCGCACAACGCGATGTTTGACTGGCGCTTTGTTGCAGCCGAGCTCTCGCGCACGGCCAACCAGAGACTTCGCGGTCGCAGGCTCTGCACCGTCGGCATCGCGCGGAAGGTTCTGCCGCAGCTGCCGCGCCGTTCGCTCGATCACGTCGCGCGCTACTACGGCGTCGAGATCACGGGTCGTCATCGCGCCGGCGGCGACGCGCTGGCAACGGCGAAGTGCTTGATCAAAATGATGGCCGACCTCGCCGATCGCGGCTGCGATACATGGGAAGATCTCGACGCACTTCTTCGCAAACCTGCCAAGCGTCGCAAAAAGCGCCGTGCATCCGGCCTTCCAACTCCCGTCACCCGCGACACCACAGCGTGACATCTCCAACTCCGAGAGTTCAGCGCCGGAAGATCGGCGATTTCACCGTTCACGCGATCCAGGCCGGCGGACAGAGACTCGACGGGGGAGCGATGTTCGGCGTCGTTCCCAAGCCGCTCTGGGAAAAGCGCATCCCGGCTGATGAGCGCAATCGAATTCAGCTCGGCATGCGCTGCCTTCTGATCGAGCACCCGTCGGGATTGATTTTGATCGACACGGGCGCCGGCAATAAGGAGAACGCGAAGTTCAAGGACATCTACGGAATCGAGAACGAAGGCGCCGACGGCGCGACGATGCTGGAAGACGGATTGAAGGAAATCGGCGTTGCTCCGTCCGACATCGCGATCGTGATCAACACGCACCTTCACTTCGATCACGCGGGCGGCAACACGCGCAATCGGCCTGACGGCTCGCTCGAGATAACCTTCCCGAACGCGACCTATATCGTGAGGAGGGGCGAGCTCGACTACGCGCTACACCCGAACGAGCGGACGGCGGCGAGCTACTTCGATCGCAACTACACGCCGCTGGAAGCAAAAGAAAAGCTGGAGCTGGTGACGCGTGAGAAGCAGATAGTGAAGGGGATTCGCGTGATACCCACGCCCGGCCATACGCCTTTCCACCAGAGCATCCTCATCGAATCGGCAGGGGAGCGCGCGTTCTACCTCGGCGACCTGATACCGACCCACACGCACCTGCCCCTTCCATGGATCATGGGCTACGACGTCGAGCCACTGGTGACGCTGGAGACCAAGCGCCGGATCCTGAAGCAAGCCGTAGATGAGAACTGGCTGCTCATCTTCGAGCACGACGCGACGGTCCCGTGGGGAAGAGTCCAGAATGACGGGAAGACCTATCTGCTCGCTGCGGATGCCCCGTGAACTCTGTCGGGTGGCTCAAACGCCAGTATAGTGGGCCAGGAGCTTCCAGCGTATTTGCCTGGTAGCTGCCTGCTTCAGTTTTTGTGGGTGCAAGAGCCCCCGCCCCGATCTATCGGCGGAGTCAGTTAAGAGGTTGGTACAACTCGATCTTGTTTCCTTCGGGGTCCTTGATCCAGGCGAATCGCCCGTAATCGAAGTCCTCGGTCTTCTCGATCTCGATTCCCTCGGCGCGCAGCTGCTCGAGGAATACGGGCAGATCGCGCACGCGATAGTTGATCACCGCTTCACGGCGCTCCGTGCCGAGGGGCACCTTGGACTGTGTTATCGAGAAGACAGTCGCGTCGATCTTCGACGAATCAACAAGGCGCCGATACTTGAACTCGGTGCCGTAAACCTTGCCCTCCTCGTAGGTCTCGAGGCGCAGGCCGAAGTGATGCGCGTACCAGTTTGAGAGCGTTTTGGCGTCGTTGGCATAAATGAACACGCCCCCGATCCCGTCCACCGAAATTCGCTTTGCAGCTTTACCGCCGGCGGCGCTTTTGGTCATGGCGCGAATCTAGGGCTGGAGGCGGGAAGCGGGAAGCGGGAGGCGGGAAGC
>DASXYR010000479.1:0-2798 GCA_036502385.1 Gemmatimonadaceae bacterium | reverse complement strand
TGTCAGAAGCGTAGATCTCAGATCTGAGACAACAATTCAAAGACCGACCTGATTGGCGTGACGGCAAAAGCGGTTGCCGCTCTATAACGCCACCGAGGGCGGTCTTAGCGCAGTTGTCAGACATCTGTGATCAATGCCTCTGAGATCTCGGATCGCGTGCTTTGTAGTTCAGTAGCTTCAATCCTCATTCAAGCGCTTCATTATAAGACACGCGCGGAGGTCTTAATGAGGCCGTCGCGAATGGTCATGTGATCGAGGCTCATCAACCCCGGAGGAATGTCGGACTCGCGCGGCACCACCAGCACCGTCTGTCCAAGCCCGCGTTTCTTCAGGAGCGAGAGAATCCTGGCAGCGCGCCGAACATCCAGCTCCGCGAATGGATCGTCGAGCAGCAGCACCGGCTCGGCCCCTGCGTGCTCGCGCAGCGTGGACGCTTCCAACAATCTCAGAGCGATCGCGGCGGTTCGCTGCTGTCCCGCGGAGCCGAAGAGGCGAAGATCCTTTCCGTCGAGCGCCAGCTCCAGCTCGTCGCGGTGCGGGCCGACGTGGGTGATCCCGCGCCGCATGTCGAGCGAGCGTTTCTCCTCGAATGCCGCGAGTAGCACGTCGTAGCGCGCCTCGGACTCGGCAAACGGACTCACGTATTTCATCGTCGCCGTACCGTGCTCGCCGATCTCCTCGCAAAGTTGGCTGAATGTCTGCGCCGAGTCGCTCACCCACCGCGCGCGTGTCTCGATGAGAACCGCGCCGTGCTCGGCCAGCGCCGGCTCCCACACCGACACCTGCGCATCCGTCGCTCCTCTGCGCGCGGCGTTCCGCAGCGCGGCGTTCCGGCGAATCAGGTTGGCGCGATAGTGTTGCAGTGCGCTGAGATATTTCCGATCGGTAAGCGCCAGCACGAGATCCAGATATCGCCGACGCTCGGCGGGCGAGCCACTCACCAGCTCGAGGTCGCGCGGCGAGAACATCACCGACGGCAGCGCGCCTAGCGCATCGGTGAGGCGCTTGGGAACGGTCCCGTCAACCGTCACTTTCTTTCGCTTGGAGCTTCGATCGAATCCGACCGAGACGTTGTGCTCGCCGGTGGTGTGCGCCTTGCCCGCGATGTGAAAGCCCGTCGTGCCGAAGCGCGTCACGTCCTGATCGCGCGCGCCACGCTGCGAGCGAAGCGTCTGCAGATAGTAGATCGCCTCGAGAAGATTCGTCTTTCCCTGACCGTTGTCGCCGATTATCGCGAGTCCCTCGGGAGGAAGCCGCAGATCGAGCCGCTCGAAGTTGCGGAAATTCTGAATCGCGATGTTCTCGAGCCAGATGCGTCCGGTTTGGGGGGGCCCAACATCGCGCCCCTGTGCGCGGACATCCACGGCTGTCACTTACCCTTGAACGCCGGCGCGCGCTTTTCGATGAAGGCGCGGGTTCCTTCGCGCATGTCGTCGGTCGCGGCGAGAAGCCCGAAGTGATTCGCCTCGAGAATGAGTCCTTCCTCGAGCGACATCTCGAGCCCACGATCGATCGCCTCGATGCAGAGCGCTACCGCGAGCGGGCCATTCGCGAGAATCGCCTTCATCATCGTCCGCGCCTCATTCATGAGCTGATCGGCGGCGACGATCTTGTTCACCAATCCAATGCGATACGCTTCCGCGGCGTCGATCATCTCGCCGGTGAGAAGGAGCTGGTTCGCGCGCCCCTTGCCGACGAGGCGTGCGAGGCGCTGCGTTCCCCCGTACCCCGGAAGGAGCCCGAGCTTGCTCTCCGGCTGACCGAACTTGGCGGCATCCGACGCCAGGCGGATGTGACACGACATCGCGAGCTCACACCCTCCGCCGAGCGCGAATCCGTTGACCGCCGCAATGACGGGTTTGGGGCAGGTCTCGAATCTGCGGAACACATCCTGCCCCGCACGTGCGCGTGCCTTTGCGAGAACGGGGGTCTGATTGGATAGCTCGGAGATGTCTGCGCCCGCGACGAACGCGCGTCCGGCGCCAGTGAGAATCGCGCCGCCGATGGAATCGTCAACGCGAATCTGGTCGATGGCGAGGCCGAGCTCGGCGATCGTCGCATCGTTGAGCGCGTTGAGCTTGTCGGGGCGATTGACCGTGAGCGTGGCGACGCGGTCCGCGACCTCCAGCGTGAGGAATTTGAAGGGCATGGAGATGTATTTGTTGATAGATTTGCGGCGTCCGGTGAATCGAACGCCGGGCCGTGCGGAAGCGGTCTCTACTGCTCAAATCTACGCAGAAAGTTTGCCCCCGGGCGACGGATAAATGGCGCGAATTTGGATCGTTCGTGAAGGCTCGAAGACGAAGGGTTTTCGGTACGTTGGGCCGGGCGGCCGAGCGGTTGCCGCGAAGGCAGAGCTGGAGCGGATAGACAAGCTCCGGATTCCGCCGGCGTGGAAGGACGTCCACATCTCGGCCAACGCGCGCGCCGCGATCCAGGTGTGGGGCTTCGACGACCGCGGCCGGAAGCAGTACAAGTATCACCCACGCGCGGTCGAGAAGGGCGAGCTGCGCAAATACTATCGGGTGCGGCAGATGGCCCGCGATCTTCCGACGCTCCGCGCGAAGGTGATGCGCGATTTCCGGAAGACGGGACTCTCCAAAACGAAAGTCTGCGCCGGAATCGTGCGGCTCATCTCGGACGGATTCTTCCGCGTCGGCAGCGAGCGCTACCAGAAGGAAAACAACACCTTCGGCATCACGACGATGCGGAAGTCACACGTCGTGACGTTAGACGATGAGACCGTGCAATTCGAGTATCGCGGCAAGCGATCGATCACTCAGCGGAACGTCGTCGTG
>DASXYR010000478.1:0-3001 GCA_036502385.1 Gemmatimonadaceae bacterium | reverse complement strand
TGCGAGGATTTCCCGATGAACGAAGTCACCCGGTTGTTTCAAGCATTCGTAGCGCCAGCGATTTTCGTTTCCGCCACCGCCTTGCTCGTGCTCTCCGTCAATGTACGACTTATGGGGATCGTGAGCCGACTGCGGCACTTTGTGGACGCCAAGCACAAGGCCACCGTCGAGAAGCGCTTTCAGGAGGCCGAGGCGTTTACCGGCCAAATCCACTCGATTGAAAGCCGCGCGGTGAAGATCCAGCGCTGCTTCCTGATGTCACTCATCTCCCTGTGCGGATCGATTCTGGCATGCTTGTTGCTGGGGTTTGGCCTCTATTGGACGGGAGCGGCGTTCGCGGCGGCGGCGGTGTTTGTCGTCGCTCTAATCGCGTTGCTTGTCGCCGCTATGTATTACATCGCCGAGGTCACCGTCGCCTTGAGTTCGGTGCGCGATGAGGCGCGAGACCTGCGCTTCATGGACTTGGGAAACTTCCCCGGAGTCCCTGGAGGGGATGGCGACAACGCTTCGTAACCCCGACGTTTAGTTGCTGGATGAACCGCCGGGCTGCGGGTGCTCCGCGCCAAGTTCATGCGGGCTGATCGCGGCGGTGTCGGGATTCAACAGGCCTTCGCGGCTGGGTCCCAGCCCCAGTTTAATCAAGGCGCGCGAATCCGGAACCACCTTGCTCTGCCAACCGTGGTCCGCCTGGAAGCGGGTCAAGGCGTTGCGGGTCTCGGCGTCCCATGCGCCGCTGGGCTCGCCATTCAGGTAGTGCTCACGAACTAAAGCCATCTGGATCTCGCGGGTGCGATCGCTGTCAGGTGCTGCCTGTCCGCGGGAGCGACCCTTGGAGGCCACTCTCGTTTTGGAGTGCCGCGCGGTGCGCGATGACGTCTTGCGGGTGGTCGCGTGAGAGGTGGTCGACTTCGAATGAGGACTTGCCGCCCGAACGGCGTGCGTAGACGTCCGGGTCGCGGCATTGGCCGTTGTCTTCTTAACTTTAGCTTCGGCCACTCCCAGCAAAAAGAGCTGGATACAACCGACAGCGAGTGCCACTCGAATTGTTGAAGAAAGGCGCAATACTCAACCTCGAACCAAAGATACCTGTCTCAGCAGGCCGATCCATGTCTCACTGGAGAATGGGTCATTTTAAATGATGCAAGCCCCGGATGCGAAGACCTCACCGGGAAAATGCCCATCGCCCCTCAATCGGGAAAGTCGCGCTCGGGCATCATACGTCAGGTCTGATGCGCTACTCCCAGTGAAAAGGTTGCTGCGAACCATTACGGAAGGCGGTTGACTCTCGTGCGGCTTATTCCTGGAAAAGCATGGTTCTCGCGGTAAAACTCGGAGCTAACCCGAGATCGCCCAAAGAAATGCGGCCCGCACCGGAAATCCAGTGCGAGCCGCTGTTGTTGTTGAGCCTACGGACTAAGGCAGCGTGCCCGCCATGAAGATGGTTCCGCTATCGCGCCCGCGTGGACGGACCAGGAATACTACGTCCTGACCGCTCTTGAGGCTGGTCTGAATTCTGCGGAAATCGTCTTCGTTATTGACCGGCTGCTTGTTGATCTCGAGGATCACGTCGCCGCGGCCAAGGCCGATGCTATCGGCGAATCCATCCGGCTTCGCGTCGGTCACGACCACGCCCTTATTGCTCGGGAGTTTCATGCGCTCCGCGACGTCGGGCGTAATGTTCCGAACGGTAACGCCGAGCTTGGTGTCCTGCGGCTGCGACTCACCGCCCTCACCCGGCTCTTCGCCCCCACCTAAACGAGCGGCGTAGAGTTTGGCACGGTCGGCAATGGTCACCGTAGTCGTCTGCTGCTGGCCGTTGCGGATGAACCCGATCTTGGCAGTCGATCCCGGCTTGCGTGCCGAGATGTCGGCGACAAGTTCATCGCCAGTCTTCACCGGCTTGCCATCCACCGACGTAATCGTGTCGCCGGTCTTCAGGCCGGCCTTTTCAGCCGGACCATTGGGCGTCACATTGGCTACCGTCACACCGGTGCTCACCCCGTAGACACGGGCCACCGCTGGATTTGGAACGGCGTTGAATTCCACGCCGATGGAGCCGCGATAGACCTTGTGTTCAGGTCCGATCAACTGGTTGTAGACCTGGATAACGGTGTTCGAGGGCATGGCGAAGCCAACCCCCTGGTAACCGCCGCCGGTGGTGAAGATCGCGGTGTTGATGCCGATCACCTGGCCGGCCATATCGACGAGCGCGCCACCCGAGTTGCCGGGATTGATCGCTGCATCGGTCTGGATGAACTGCTGGAACTGCCGCTGCGGAACGATGTTGCGGCCCTTGGCGGAGACGATTCCGGCGGTCACGGTCGAGTTCAAACCGAACGGGCTGCCCATGGCGAGCACCCAATCGCCGACCTCCACGCCATCGGAGTTGCCGAGCTTGGCGTAAGGCAGATCGTGCTTCACGTTGATCTTGATGACGGCCAGATCGGTTTCCTTGTCAACGCCGACCACGGTTGCGTCGTAGCTCACCGTCTCGGGGTCGCCCATCAGGTTGACCTTGATCTTGTCGGCCTTATCGACGACGTGATCGTTGGTCACGATGTAGCCCTTGGGATCCACGATGACGCCCGAACCGAGCGCGCGCTGCCGCATATCCTGCTGCGGCATTCCCTGTCCGCCACCTTGACCACCAAAGAAGCGGTCGAAGAAGTCCTGGAAGGGATTGTCCTGTCCGCCCCCACCGCCACCGGGACCCTGGCCTGGAGCCTGGTCCTGATCTTGGTCCTGATCGTCATTGTCATCGGGCGATTGCTGCTGCCCGCGGCGACGCACAGATGGATGCTTGATCGTAGATTCAGTGTTGATGTTCACCACCGAGGGTTCGATCTGCTTCGCGATCTGCGTGAACTGGTTGGAAAGCTGTTTGGGCTCAGGGACCTGCAGCGGCGTGGCGTCGCTGCCCACGTTCTTCTCTTTGCCCTTCACCCCGGATGAAATTACGGTACCTATCAAGATCCCAAGCGACAGCGTAGTCAGGATCACC
>DASXYR010000477.1:0-1974 GCA_036502385.1 Gemmatimonadaceae bacterium | reverse complement strand
CAGCCACTTCCTGCTCTGGGAGTTCATCCAGGTGGACGTAAGGGAGGCCCCGCCGCTCAGGACATTCCCCCGGTACGTTCCGTGCGCTATCACGCTCCTGGCTGTGTGTCTCGAGCGGTTTCGCGAAGCGGTGGGGACTATGGTGCACATTTCGGCAAACGGGGGCTATCGCTCCCCATCCCACCGTTTTTCGAAAAACGCGACACTCCACTCCTGGGGGACGGCCGCCAACATCTACCGTATTGGCGACACCTTCCTCGACAATCGGAGCGCGATCGAGCGTTTCAGCCTCATTGCGCGAGAGACGCTGCCGGGTATCTGGACGCGTCCCTACGGGGCGCCGAGCGGCTTCGCGGAGGATCACCTGCACCTCGACCTCGGCTACGTGCTTTCGGTGCCGCGAGATGTCAAAAGTTGAACTGTTCGTTGCAGAACCAATGCGAATTCGAAGAAAGATTCTGGGTAAAATGTGAGTATGGCGGATCAGCCCAAAAAGAAAAAAGGACCAGAGAACAAATCATCCACCCGCGAGCGGATCCAGCTCGCGGCGATCGGCATGGAAGCCGAATTCGCCGTGATCATGGACGGCGCACAGGTGAGGCCGGAGGACACCTTCGGCAGCCCACGGCGTTTCATTCGCGAGAAGATGATGCACCGGAAGGGCAGATCGTATCACCTGCCAACTGGAGGAGCGGTCTATTTCGATACTGGAGTCATTGAGGTTGCGACCCCGGTAATCGAGATCGAGCGCGGCTGCGCCGCGCGCGCGGGGCGTTCCCTTTGGGAAGCCATTCTCTTCGTGCGGCAGGAGCTCGACGCCTGGGAGCAAGCCCACGATAGCGATGTGCAGCTCGCGGGCTTCAGCGCCCACTACAACATCTCGTTCGAGCTTCCGCGCCACGAGCAGGGGCCCACGCGCACAGTGGAGCAGCTCGCATTTCTGCTCTCACACATCCTGCCCGTGCCGGTGATGCTGCTCGCCGCCAACCGGAAATCCACCGGCATCGGCGTGCGTCCGCGTGGCGATCGCATCGAGATCACCGCCGATTTCACGCCCGATGCGCCGCTCATGATCGCCACCGCCACGCTGATCGTTGGAATCGTGCGCGACGTGATGAGATGGCCGAGCTATGAGATCAGCGCCATCGAAGACACCGACATCCCGGTGATCAGAGGCTACCGGCCTATGCCCCACACCACCCGCAAGGGATGGCTGGCGCGCTTCGACTGCTACCCGGAAAACCCATTCATCTGCGACATCGACCGCGAGAAGTGGCCGACAACCGACGGACGTTTTCTTTCGCTGCGGGAGATCGCCGGCCGGGTCACGAAGCACTTCTGGCCGTATATCCGCCGCTACTCGGATCCCTTCACGCTGCGCCTGATCGGCTCGGTGATGAAAGGTCGCGCACCGTCGCTTCTGGATCTCGACGATCGTCCGCCGGGCTACGAGGACGTGGGACGACTCTGCACCTGGGACAACCTCTTCCCCGAAAGAGTGCTCCCCCGGTCGCAGTACGAGCGCGTTCTCATTCGCGCGATCTCCGGCGACAAGCTTCACATGGACGGCGATTGGTACACTCCCACGGGCATGCGCGGATGGTCGCGCGTCATATTCAGGCGCAAGGCCGACAACTCCCGCCACGTGTTCTCGCTCGACTATCTGCTCGACCACCTTCCGGAGTGGGAGCGCCCGTATCGAACCGCGAAGCGGCAAAACGGGGCGACGACAGAAAGCGTCCGGCGCTGACGCGATTGATCGCGCGCTAATTTAGTTTAGGTTTTTTCATCCCGCTCACCACAGTTGACGAGTCTGACAACCCACATCGCTCTGCTCCGCGGTATAAACGTCGGCGGTCACCGTAGCGTCGGAATGACCGACTTGCGCGCCTTCCTCACGCAGCTCGGATTCGAAGACGTCCGTTCGCTGCTCCAGAGTGGCAATCTGGTATTTCAAAGCAGATCGCGTACGGG
>DASXYR010000476.1:0-6376 GCA_036502385.1 Gemmatimonadaceae bacterium | reverse complement strand
TTGAACGAGGTCGATTCCCGTGACCAGCTCCGTAACCGGATGCTCCACCTGGAGACGCGTGTTCATCTCGAGGAAGTAGAATTCGCCATTCTCGGCGAGCAGAAACTCGCACGTACCCGCGTTCACGTAGCCCGCCGCGCGCGCGGCCCTGACAGCTGTCTCTCCCATCTTCTTTCGAAGTTCGGGCGACACCGCGACGCTTGGCGCCTCCTCGATCATCTTCTGATGCCGGCGCTGCACCGAACACTCACGCTCGCCAAGCGACAGCACCGTGCCGTGCGAGTCGGCAAGAATCTGGATCTCGACGTGCCGCGGACGCTCGACGAACTTCTCGAGGTAGACGGCGTCGTCGCCGAATGCGTTCTTCGCCTCCCTGCGTGCCGCCTCGAGGGAGCTCGCGAGATCCTTGGGCGAGGTGACAACGCGCATTCCCTTGCCGCCTCCGCCCGCCGCCGCCTTGAGAAGCACCGGGTATCCGAATTTCTTCGCGAGCTTCTCGGCTTCCTTGGCGTTCTCGAATGGCTCGGTGGTGCCCGGCACGATAGGAACTCCGTTGGCGACCGCGAGCGTGCGCGCGGCCGTCTTGCTGCCCATCGCGGCGATCGCTTCGGCGGGCGGCCCGATCCAGACGAGCCCTGCATCACGTACGGCTCGCGCGAACCATTCCCGCTCCGAGAGAAATCCGTATCCCGGATGAATGGCGTCGGCTCCGGTGACCTTGGCTGCGTCGATGATCTTGTCGCCGCGTAGATAGCTTTCGCTCGACGGCGGCGGGCCTAGAAGCACAGCCTCGTCTGCTTCGCGCACGTGGGGAGCGCGCACATCCGCCTCGCTGTACACGGCGACGGTCTTTACCCCCAGCTCCTGGCACGCTCGAATCACCCGGAGCGCGATCTCGCCGCGGTTAGCGACCAACACCTTGCGAAACACGCCGGCTAGAGCGGGATGTTACCGTGCTTCTTCGGCGGATTCTTGTCGCGCTTCGTCTGGAGAGACTCGAGAGCGTCGATGAGTGCGGGACGCGTGTCGCGCGGATCGATGATGTCGTCGACGTACCCACGCCCTGCGGCAATGTAAGGGTGGGCAAACTTCTCGCGATATTCCTCGATCTTCGCATCGGTCGCCGCGGCCTCGTCGGCGCTTTCCGCGATCTCCTTCCGAAACAAGATCTCCACCGCGCCCTTCGGTCCCATCACCGCGATCTCGGCCGTCGGCCACGCTACGTTGAAGTCGCCGCGAATGTGCTTCGAGCTCATGACGTCGTACGCGCCGCCGTACGCCTTGCGGGTGATCACCGTGAGCTTGGGTACGGTGGCTTCGCAGTACGCGTAGAGAAGCTTCGCTCCGTGCTTGATGATGCCGCCGTGCTCCTGCGCGACGCCGGGCAGAAAACCCGGGACATCTTCGAAGGTCACAATCGGGATGTTGAATGCGTCGCAGAACCTTATGTAGCGTGCGGCCTTGAGCGACGCATTGATGTCCAGCACGCCCGCCAGCACCGCCGGCTGATTCGCGACGATGCCGACACTGAATCCGCCGATGTGCGCGAAGCCGCAGATGATGTTCGCCGCGTACTCGCTCTGCACCTCGTAGAACTCCGCGTCGTCGACGATGCGTTTGATGACCTCGTGCATGTCGTACGGCTTGTTGGCGTTGTCCGGAACGATGTCGAGCAACGACTCGTCGCGCCTCTCCCGGGGATCAGTCCCCGCCCCTCGCGGAGGATCCCCGAGGTTGTTGGATGGGATGAACCGGAAAATGTCGCGAATTCGCTGGAGGCATTCGGGCTCGGAGTCGAAGGCAAAGTGCGCCACGCCCGACGTGGCCGAGTGTGTGTCGGCGCCTCCGAGCTCCTCCATGGTGACATCTTCGTGCGTCACGGTCTTCACGACGTTCGGTCCGGTCACGAACATGTACGACGTTCCGCGCACCATATATGTGAAATCAGTGATGGCGGGCGAGTAAACCGCTCCGCCGGCGCACGGGCCCAGGATCGCGGAGATCTGCGGGACGACGCCGGACGCCAGCGTGTTGCGCAGAAATATCTCGGCGTACCCTCCCAGCGAGACGACTCCCTCCTGAATGCGCGCCCCTCCCGAATCGTTGAGACCGATTACCGGAGCGCCATTGCGCATCGCGAGGTCCATGATCTTCACGATCTTCTCGGCGAAGGACTCCGAGAGCGAGCCACCGAACACGGTGAAATCCTGCGAGAAGACGTAAACCAGTCTCCCATCGATCTTTCCGTGCCCCGTTACCACGCCGTCGCCGTAGAACTTCTGCGACTCGAGGCCGAAGTCCGTCGAGCGATGGACGACGAAGCGGTCCAGCTCGACGAAAGACCCTTCGTCGAGAAGAAGGTCGAGCCGTTCGCGCGCGGAGAGCTTCCCCTTTTCGTGCTGCGCCTTGAGCCGGGCTTCGCCCCCGCCCTGCTCGGATTCCTCCCGGCGGCGCGCCAGGAGCTCGAGCTTCTCTCGCATCGTCATAAGAGCGAAAAGCTAACGCCCAGTGGGATGGGCATCTAGCGCCACGGCGCGCAAGCGGTAGTTATTATCGTTGTGAAGTCAGACCGGCAACAACACACCCGTCCACTTTGACCCCGTCACGAAAACGACCACGCAAGCCGCGTAAGCGCGCTCGGCGGAGACCCGCGCAACAGCACACTTCCCTGCCCACGAGCCGGAACGCGTACATGGAAACGCGTCAATGGCTGCTCAACAGGCACGGACCGGTGTGCGCGTACTGCGAGCGGCGTGTGACTCCCGCCACCATCACGATGGATCACGTGACGCCGAGAAAGGGAAAGACAGCCTACGACCGGCGCGACAATCTGGTGCTGGCCTGTCCGGCGTGCAATGCGCTCAAGGCGGATCAACCCTTTTTGGCATTCCTGCTCGCTCGAAGAGCACGAGCCGCGAGCCTGTTGCGTTATGGGGCACACCTCAGCCCGATGCTGCTGGATCTCGCGAAGGAAATCGCCGGTCCCGAGGCTGCCGCGCGAGCAGCGCGACTCGCCGATCCCGACTATCCGTACCTGGACTAGCTCTCGGAAACCGTCCCGTGGAGAGCCCGTTCTTCAGGGGATTTCTCGACTCGCTCACCCGCATCTTCGCGCACAGGCTCAGCGACAGGAACTTTTTTGTAGCGACTCGCAGCGATGCGGCGCTTCTGCGGCTTGAGCCTCGCCTTGATGAACGCCAGCACATCCATCTCGTGTTGGCGGAGCGTCGGCCCATTCGATTTGCGCTTGCTCCATTTCCGCTCGGGTAACGGCGGGAGCACGGATCCCTCGAGGTAGGCTTCGAGCAGCACAGGGTGGATATAGTATTTGCGACAGACGCTTCGCGTGTTGCCGAGTCGCTTCGCCGTAACGTCTACAGCAGCGACGATGTTCTTTTCGGCTTCGCGCTTTGTAGCCGCCGGGCCGATTTTCCTGAGCGCCTCGGCCACAAGCATCGTCCCCGCCCACGTGCGAAAGTCCTTGGCGGTTATTTCGCGCCCCGTGACTTCCTGAAGGTATGCGTTTACATCCTCGGCCTGGACGACCTGCCGCTTGCCTTCGTCGTCGAGATACTTGAAGAGCTCTTCCCCGCGCAGCTCCTGGCATCTCTGCACGATGCGGGCGATCCGCCGATCGGTCACCGCGACAGCGTGCTGAATTCCGCTCTTGCCGCGAAACTCGAAGCGGAGCTCCGAACCGACAACCGCCACGTGTCTTCGGCGGAAAGTCGTGAGGCCGTATGACTTGTTCGCCTTCGCATATTCGTCGGACCCGATGCGGATGAGCGTCGTTTCCAGCAGCCAGACCAGAGTGGCCATGATCTTGTTTCGCGGATGACCATCCAGCTCGATGTCCGTTTCGACGCGCTCACGGATCTTCCACAGGACATCGCTTAACTCGAACATCCGCTCGAACTTCGTGCCGTCCCGATGCTGTCGGAAACCCGGATGATATCGGTATTGTTTCCGCCCCTTCGCGTCGCGGGCAGTTACCTGGAGATGTCCGTCGGGATAAGGGCAGATCCAGACGTCCGTCCACGCCGGCGGAATGACAAGCGAACGAAATCGTTGCAGCGTCTCGGGCGCGCGAATGACCTGGCCGTCGGGATCCGTATAACCGAACCCCCGGCCATGGCGCTGCCGGCGAATTCCCGGCATCGCATCTGTGACGTATCTGAGTCCCGCGGCTGTCGCGGTATCGATGTACTCCCGAGATACGGACTGTCCCAGCTTGTCCTCCTGAAAGGCGGGCGCGGCCCTCCACCGGGCATGGCCGGGGAGCGGAGCGTCGTGTATGGACGCTAGAGCTCTCTCCCGGCAACGCGCGCGACCCTCTGGGAAAGCCTCCGCGACGTCTGGAGGCACCCGCCGTCAATCAGGGTCAGGTCGCGGTCGGCAGCGTGAAATAGAACGTGCTGCCCAATCCCACCTGGCTTTCGACCCAGATTGTGCCCTTATGGGCCTCGACGATCCCCTTCGCTATCGCCAGTCCCAGTCCGATTCCGCGGCGATCCGAAGATGAGGCCTGCCAAAACTGTCCGAAGATGTGCGGCACTTGTTCGGGCGGGATTCCGGGACCGGTATCGATCACGCCAAACCGGACTTCGCTCTCGATTTGCTCCGCGCAAACGGTGATGCGTCCATCTCGCGGCGTGAACTTCACCGCGTTTCCGACCAGGTTCGACAGCACCTGTTGAATTCGCGCGGAATCGGCGAGGACGGGCGGAAGCCCCTCGGCGACGCTGGATTCGAGGGCAATCGAGCTGCCTACCGCGAGCGGCCGGAGCATCTCTATCATGTCGTTGATGATGACATCGACGCCCTCCGGCCGCAGATCGATCGCGAGGCGGCCGCTCTCCATCCTTTTTACGTCGAGTAGATCCTGAATCATCCGGTTCATTCGATCCGCCGCGCGACGCACGATCTCGACCTGTCTCCGCTCCTGCGTTCGTTCAACCGGCGTGTTCTCGAGCATGAGGCCGATTGCCATCGTAACCGTGTTGAGAGGGTTGCGAAGGTCGTGCGCCACGACTGCCAGAACATCGTCTCGAGCCCTGGTCGCCTGCTGTGCCTCGTGAAAAAGGCGCGCGTGCTCGACCACGATCGCCGCACGGCGCGCCATGTCGGCTGCAAGCGAGAGATCCGCCTCATCGTACCGGCGTCCCGAGCCGGACGTCACGAGGGTCAGGGCACCGAGGATTTTTCCGGAGCTCACCAGCGGCACGCAGATAAACGAGCGCGGGCCGAGCGCCTGCACCATCTGCCTTTGTGAGGGCTCCGAGAAAGACGCGCGAATAAAAGCCGGAGTGATCTCCGCTTCGAGAACCGGGTACCCGGTGGTCATCACCCGGATCAGAGGATGCTGCTCCGTCAGCGCGCTCCTCGGAAAAGTCCCGACCTTCCTGATAAGACCGGACTTCGTGGGATCGACGTGCGCTTCCCCGATGCGCTTGAATTCGTTCTCGCCCTCAAGAATGTCCAGCGCGCAATAGTCCGCCAAAGTCGGCACTGCGAGCCGCACGAGTGCGGCGAGCGTCGTCTGATAGTCGAACGATGTGCTGAGCACTCTGCTCGCCTCAGCCAGGAGCGCTGTCCGCTTCTGCGAGTTCTCGGCTTCGGCTCGCGCAGCCTGCTCTCGCTCCAGCGCGCGTCCTTGCTCCTCAGCGCGGCGGCGGGCCGTTACGTCGCGAAAGCTCCAGACACGCCCGACGGCGACATCGTCGATGCGCTGGGGCTGGGAGTA
Source organism: Gemmatimonadaceae bacterium (assembly GCA_036502385.1). GTDB lineage: Bacteria > Gemmatimonadota > Gemmatimonadetes > Gemmatimonadales > Gemmatimonadaceae > UBA4720. The sequence goes on along the minus strand of DASXYR010000476.1, from coordinate 633 downwards.
GCGCTCGAAGATTCTTCCATCCTTCAACTCCAGCACGTCGTAGCTCGCGAGGTCTGGATTGCTATAGAGCTCGACGACCTTCGCCATGAAGTCCTCGGGATGCGAGAGCTTGGCGAGGGCGGCGTTGATCGCGAGCTCGTCGTCGCCCGAGGCGAAGGTGTCGGCGGAGATTCCCCACATGTCCGACATCTTCTGATTGAAGCTGAGGATCTTGCCCGTCACGTCGACCACGAGAATGCCGTCCGCTGTCGATTCGAGCGTGGCGCGCAACAGGGACAGTGACCTGTTCGCCTGGTGCTGCGCCTCGCGCCGCTGAGTTATGTCCTCGATGAACGCCACGAGATACAGCGGATCTCCGGTGCTGGCCCGCACGATGGAAACGGTGAGGTGCACCCAGATGATCGCGCCATCCTTCCGGACATACCGCTTCTCCATCTTGTATTCGGGGAGCTCTCCGGACCGTATCCTGGTCAGAAACTCGCGACTCGCGGGGATATCGTCGGGATGAGTCAGCGCATCGAGCTTGAGCTGCAGGATTTCCTCGCGCCTGTAGCCGGTGATCTCGCAATACCGCTGATTTACGGAGATCCACTCCTCGCCAAGAGTCAGGTGGGCGATGCCGATGGCGGCCTG
>DASXYR010000475.1:0-11513 GCA_036502385.1 Gemmatimonadaceae bacterium | reverse complement strand
CGTTCTACAATCGAATCAACTTACTTGGCGCGGTCCATGTACTCGCCCGTGTTCGGGTTCACGCGCACCTTCTCGCCTGTGTTGACGAACTCCGGAACGTTCACCGTAACGCCGTTCTCCAGCTTTGCCGGCTTCGTCGATGCCGTCTTGGTCGCGGTCTTCATCACCGGCGCCGTGTCCACCACTTCCAGCACCAGGTGGTTCGGAAGCTGGATGCCGATCACTTTGCCGTTGTAATACTCGGCCTGGATCTTCATCCCCGACTGCATCCACTGCGCGTTGTCGCCGAGAACCTCTTCTTCGATCTCGAGCTGGTCGTAATTCTCGGTGTTCATGAAGTGGTACGTGTTGCCGCCCTGATACATGAACTCGAGATCGTGCGTTTCCATCGACGCCTTCTCGATCGTGTCCGCGGCGCGGAAACGGTGCTCGAAATTATTTCCCGTGCGAAGGTTCTTCAGCTTCGCCTGTACCATCGCGCGAAGGTTGCCCGGCGTGTGATGTCGAAACTCTACTACCCGGCACGGATCGCCCTGAAAAACCAGGACCATTCCACGCCGGATCTGGGTGGCAGGCATTGCCATATCGGTATTCCAGAACTGGGGTCAAAAGCTTTACGATCGAGCTCGGCAGGGGGCCTCGGCAGCGTCGATCGAGACGAAGCGTAAACGTAAACAGCCTCGAAACTTAGCCGCCTTTTGCAACTCGGTCAAGCTGCGCGACAACCTGCTTGAGCGCCTTCCACACGTTGTCCGCCACTAGCCGCTCGCCGGCCAGGTTCGGATGCACGCCGTCCGCCTGATTGTAGCGAGGAATCCCGGCTACACCGTCGAGAAAGAATGGCGCCAGCGGGATGCTCTCCTTCTTTGCGATGTCGGGATAAATCGCGTGAAAGCTGCGGGTATAAGGCACACCGTAATTGGGCGGCGCTTCCATCTGGAGCAGAACAATCTTCGCTTTCGGCTGCTTTTCTCTGATTGCGGCAATCACCTGCTCAAGGTTCGCGCGTGCCGCTTCCGGGGAAAGTCCTCTCAACGCATCGTTTGCTCCGCCCTCGATCACCACGAGATCGGCGGGCGCTCGGAGCACCCAATCGATCCGGCGCGCCGCGCCAGCTGTCGTCTCTCCGGACAACCCGGCGTTCACGGCGGTAATTGGCATTCCCTCCGCGGCCGCTTTCTTCTCGATCAGCGCTGGAAATGCCTGATCCGGCGATAGCCCCAACCCTGCTGTAAGGCTGGTGCCGAAAAAGAGAACAACCGGCTTTTCCCCCGGCGCTGGGGTTTGGGCGGTGGCCATTGTCGCAGAGTCTTTCGTTCCCTTCGTCATCGCCATGTTATTCTTCGCCTCTTCCCTGTTGTTGCGTGGGCCGCAGCCGAGGGCCGCGGCGAAAACCAAAAGGGACAACCACCGACCACTGCCGATTTCGTTCATGCTGAATGCCCGTGAAGTGACGAAAGAATACATGAGCGGTGAGCAGAAACTCGCCGTGCTGCGCGACGTATCGTTCACAATTGCGCAAGGAGCCTTCGTCGCAATCGTCGGACCTTCCGGCAGCGGCAAGACGACGTTGCTAGGATTGCTCGCCGGACTTGATACACCGACACGCGGAACTGTGCTCCTCGATGGCGCCGATCTCGGGAAGCTAACCGAGAACGAGCGGGCGCGTCTGCGCGGCGAGAAAGTCGGATTCGTGTTTCAGACCTTTCAGCTGATCCCCACGCTCACGGCCCTCGAGAACGTGCAGGTACCGTTGGAGCTCCGCGGAACCTCTGGCGCCGTCGAGCGCGCGCGCGACCTGATCGATCGCGTTGGGCTCACCGGCAGAGGCCATCACTTCCCGACGCAGCTCTCGGGAGGAGAACAGCAACGGGTGGCGGTCGCGCGGGCGTTTGCCAATTCCCCGCGGATCCTTTTCGCGGATGAGCCCACCGGAAACCTCGACAACGCCACGGGCCACCGGATCTTCGAGCTGCTCCAGTCCCTCAACAGCGATGGAGGATCGACGATCGTCCTCGTCACCCACGACGCATCGCTTGCATCGCAGGCGTCGAGAATCATCAGGCTGCTCGACGGCGCCGTCGTGGAAGACACGGGCGCCGGCAGAGTGGCCGAGGACTGACGCGGATGTCCGCGAGCGTCTGGGGTCTCGCCTGGAGAGAGAGCCGTACCGCGCGGCGGCGGCTCCTTCTGTACATGTCGTCGATCTCGCTCGGGGTCGCCGCGCTCGTCGCGATCGATTCCTTTTCGACGAACATCGTTCAGTCGGTGAAGGACCAGTCGCGCGCGCTGATGGGCGGAGACATCTCCTTCAATTCGTCGGTGCCCTTCACTCCGGCGATGGACTCGCTCTTCGATTCGCTTTCCCACAAAGGGATTTCGTTCGCGCGGGTAACGACCTTTCCGTCGATGGCAGTGGTGCCGCGAACGGCCGGTACGCGCTTCGCGCAGGTGCGGGGTGTCACCGCCAACTACCCGTTCTATGGAAACATCGTCACCGAGCCCGCCGGAAGCTGGCCCCAGCTGCAGCAGGGTGCGAACGCGATCGTGGACCCGTCGCTGCTGACGTCGCTCAATGCGAGAGTCGGTGACACGCTGAAGCTCGGGTTCGGCGTGTTCAAGATCATCGCCACCGTGAAGGACGCGCCCTCGGCCGCCGGAATCGCCGAGATGCTTGGTCCACGCATTTTCATTCCCGCCAAGTACGTCGCCGAGACGCAATTGCTCGTGTTCGGCAGCACGGCCGACCGGTTGGTGCAGGCAAAACTTCCGCCCAACGTCGATCCCGACAATTTCATCAAGCCACTGCGGAAACGCATCGAAGCGCAGCAAGTGCGCGTCCGCACCGTCACGCAGAGCGAAATGGCGACGTCGGACGCGATCGAGAATCTCTCGAACTTCATCGGGATTGTCGGACTGGTGGCACTTCTACTCGGCGGCATCGGCGTCGCGAGCGGGGTGCGCGCATTCGTCGCGCGAAAGATCGACACCGTGGCGGTGCTGCGGTGCCTTGGGGCTTCGAGTGGCCAGGTGCTCACGATCTACGTCGTGCAGGCCGCGGCAATGGGCCTTCTCGGCGCGGCTGCCGGTGCCGTGCTTGGAGTCGCGATACAGTTCATCCTGCCGCATGCGCTGAGCGACGTTCTTCCCATCGATGTTCAGGTCAGCCTAGTGCCCCGCGCAGTCCTCACCGGACTCGCCGTCGGCGGTTGGATCGCGCTCGTGTTCGCACTGCGGCCTCTGCTCGCGCTGCGCAACGTGTCGCCGCTGCAAACACTCCGGCGTGACACCGATGCGGACGTCTTGCGCATGCATTGGTCGGATTTGCCGCGGATCGCGGTCGATGTTGCGCTGGTGGTGAGCGTCGTCGGGATCGCGTTCCTGCGGGCGCGCACGACGCAACAAGCTCTGTCCATGAGTGGTGCAACAGGCCTCGTGATACTGGCGCTCGCCGGAAGTGCCGCTCTTCTGACGTGGGGTGCGCGCAAAGGACTGCGAAGCGGTTGGCCGTACGTGGTGCGTCAGGGCGTTGCCAACCTTTACCGGCCCGGAAACCAGACGCGGGCAGTGACGCTTGCTCTCGGCTTCGGCGCGTTCCTCATCAGCACGCTTTACCTGGTGCAGCACAACATCCTGCGTCGCTTTACGACCGCGGCCGAGGAATCGCGCGGGAACGTCGTCTTTTTCGACGTGCAGCAGGATCAGAAGACGGCTCTCGATTCAATCATCAGGGCCGGCGGGTACGACGTCGTCCAGGTCGCTCCCGTGATTACGATGCGGATTTCGGCAATCAATGGAAAGAAGGTTTCGGATATGTTGCCGGTGGCGCGTGGGCAGAGGGGACGCGCTGGCTGGGCACTTCGACGCGAGTTTCGCTCGACATATCGCGACAAGCCGGCATCGAGCGAGACGATCGTCGGAGGGAAGTGGTTCGGCGCGTCCGCGATCACCGTCGCGCGGGACACAAGCGAGGTCTCCCTCGAGGAAGGCATCGCCAAGGAGCTCAACGTCAAGCTCGGCGACGTCATCACCTGGAATGTGCAAGGCGTCGACATCCCAACCCGGGTCACCAGTTTGCGAAAGGTTGTCTGGACTCGATTCGAGCCGAATTTCTTCGCGGTGTTCGCGCCACCTGCACTCGAGGGCGCGCCGAAGCAGTACGTGCTGCTCGCGCAGGTAAAGAATCCGTCGGAGGTATCGCTGCTTCAGCGCGCGGCTGTGAACCGTTTCCCGAACGTGTCGAGCATCGATCTGACGGCGATAAAGCGGACCGTAGATCGCATTGTCGCGCGAGTGTCACTGGCGATTCGCTTCATGGCGCTCTTCAGTCTCGCCGTCGCCATCCCCGTGCTGTTCAGCGCCGTCTCCGCCACGCGTCGCGCGCGCGTGCGCGAGGGAGTTCTCCTCAAAACACTCGGCGCAACGCGCGGGCAAATCGCGAAGATACTGCTCGCCGAATACTCGCTGCTCGGGCTTCTGGGTGGCCTGACGGGTATGGTGCTGTCGATCGCGGGTGGATGGGCGGTCGTTCACTACGTATTCAAGATGTCCTTCGGCTTGCCGCTCGCGCCGGTCGTCGGCATCGCGCTCGTAATCGTCGCGCTCACGCTGCTGATCGGGCTTCTCGCGGGCAGAGACGTATTCCGCGAGACGCCGATCGTGGCGCTGCGAGACGCCTGACGACTACCGCTGGGGCGTGGAGCTAACCGTAGGAAGCGAGCGACGAGGAAGGCGGAGCACGCGATCTCGGCCAATGATATTGGGATCCTGGGCGGTCTCACTGCTTTTCTTCGTCGTGGTCACCGTCGACTTCGTGGTCGTCGATCCACCGCTGGTAGTGTTCGATCCAGCGGGAGACGTGGCGGTCGTGCCCGAGACGCTCGGGCTATCGACCGGCGTCGCGGTAACTGACGTCGTTGACGACGCGGAAACCGTAGTGTCGGCTGTCGACTGCTTCGACGGAGCACAGCCGCCGAGCATGAGCGCGGCTGCGGTCAAAGAGCACTTTGCGATGGCCGTCATCGGCTTTGCCTCAGGTTTTTCGCGCTGATCCCGGAGGGAATTGAGCGAGGACTGCGCTTGAGGGGCTTCTCCCACACTCCCGGCGTCGGTGTCGCGGATATGTCGTCGAGACGGAAGCTCGCCCTGAGGTTCCATTGTTTGATCGTGTTGGCGTCGGGGTAGGTGTCTGCATCGGCAGGATTCGTTACGTAACCCAGATCGTCCAGCGACCTGATGGTCATCACGCTGAGCGGATTCGTTCCCCGATTCAGGAATCCCGTCATGAGCTCGTTTCCGAACGTCGTCTCGCGCCAATGCGAATTGATGGTTCCGTCTCCGCCCTGAGTTCCTTCCACCGGAACAGAAGTGGCGCAGGTGTTGACAGCACCAAGCGCCTTGCAACCGGCAACGCCCCCGGCCCCGATGTAGGCGACGTTGGGGCCGTAGTTGATCAACAGGTTCTTGTCGCCGGGTAGCGAGTCCCAATACGTGCCGACCCCGACCACGTGCAGCATTTCGTGCAGAATGACTTCCTGGAGATTTCCGTTTACGTCGAGCGAATTGATATCCGCGGAATCAAACTTCATGATCCCGATCACGGTGCGCACATCGGTGTCGGAACGAACGTAGCAAGGTCCGCTTTGCGCCAGGACGCTATCCCTCCCATCGATCGAATCGATGGAAGCGTAGATGCGCACGCCGTCAATGATGTCTCCCGAAACGAGGTCTGGAACGCCGGTAGCCCCGCAACTCGACGGCGATGCCCCCGCTCCATTCACAATGGGCGGCGCTCCGGTGACCATCGCGCGAATCCTCGCCGCAGCGTTGGTGAACAGTGCAGACTGCGAAGACGTCAGCGTCCTGCCAAAGAATCTCAGGTCAACCTTGTAGGAGGTCTGCACTGTGGCATTGATCACCTGGGTCTTCCCGGCGATCGTCACCTGCAGCTGCTGCGGAACGACGCTTTTGCCGAGGGTCCACGCGGGCGCGGTGATTGTGCCGTCGGCGTTCACCGTGCCGGTTGTATTGGCGATCGTGCCGCCACCGGCGATGACAGCAAACGTTGCGCTCTCTTGAGGAATTGTATGCCCCGCATTGTCGGTCGGGGTCACAATGATCGGCCCGGGTACGACGGTTCCGGCCAACGCGGACTGGTTGTCACTCCCGGCCTTGATCGCGATCGTCGTCAACGGACCGACTTTGGGCCCCGATGAATCGGAACAGCCGGCCAGAAACGCGGCGCAGAGAGTGAGAACAGCGACGGATGGATTGCGCATCGGGATGATCGAAAGAGGGTTTGAGGGACCGCGATAATTTACCGCGGGCCCAATAGGTTAGAGTCACGAAACGGTCTTCAGCAGCCTTTCGGCCGCCAACACCTTCAATTGCTTGCCCAACGCTGTTGGGGACCATACACTGAGAGCATGGAATTCATTCCAAAGCCGCCCGATGTCTTTCGGTCCCGCGAGCAACAGGCGCTCATCGGTCTGCTGCGCACGGCCGAGGCCATCAAGCGCACCCTGGCCCAGGTCATCGAGCCCCACGGGATTACCCCACAACAGTACAACGTTCTGCGAATTCTCAGGGGAGCCGGCCCGGATGGCCTCCCTACATTGACGATCGGCGAGCGCATGATCGAACAAACTCCCGGTGTGACGCGGCTCATCGATCGTTTGGAGCGCAAAGGACTCGTGACGCGAACCCCCTGTCCCCGAGACCGGCGCCGAGTCTATTGTCGGATATCCGACGCCGGACTCGCGCTGCTGGCAGAGCTCGATGAGCCGATGAATCGATGGGATTCCCAGGCTGTATCGGTGCTCGGTCCGTCCGATATCGATTCGTTGATCTCGGCGTTGGATCGTGTTCGCGCTTCGAACTCCTAGAAAGACACTTCCAACCGGCCCTTCCCTACCCCGATCCTAGCGGATCGTGCCTATTCTCCGGCCGGCTTCTTCGACCGCCTGATAGAGCTGGTCGAACGACTCGGTCACAAACAGGACATCCTGGAAGTGATCGATCTCGAAATGCTGATTGAACACCGCGTCGAGTGAGAATGGTCGGCGGTCGCACCTGGGGCCGAGAGCGTTGGCTGCGTCGCCGTGGGACGAGATGAGTCCGGACCCGTACACCTTGATCTGGCTGTCTTCGCGAATCAATCCGAACTCGACGGTGAACCAGAAGAGCCGCGCCATCCGCGTCGTGTCTTCTTCGTTCTCCGCGGCCGCGGCGACCTGACCGTAGTGCTGCAGGAAGTCGGCGAAAACGGGATCGGCGTGCAGCGGCACGTGCCCGAACACGTCGTGGAAGATGTCCGGCTCCGGCAGATAATCGAGCTGCTCTCGCTTGCGGATCGTGACGGTCGTCGGGAATTTGCGGAGCGAAAGACACTGGAAGAAACTCTTCGCCGGGATGTAGCCGGAGACCGGGACGGCCTCCCACCCCGTGGGTGGTGCGAGCCTCCGGTTTACTTCAGCCAGGTCGGGGACGGTCTCACGTTTGAGACCGATAGTGTCAGCCCCCTTGAGGAAAATCCGGCTGCCGTTCTTGCGCAGGTCCTTCATGCGGCGGTCGTATAGCAGACCCCACACCTCGTGATCTTCCGGCGTGTAGGCGTTCCAATCCTGCTTGATGAAAACGGACGGGTCCTCTACCAGATCGTAGAGTGCCGCGGTCGACTGCTGCAAAGTCAGCTCCGGGATGCGCGGGACATCCCAAAGTTAACCGGCGGCGCTGGACGCTGAAAGCTTGCCGCCAGCAGCGTGCTTCCGGAGCGGAAGCAGGATGGTGAATATGGAGCCGAGCCCTACGGTGCTTTGAACGCGTACGTCGCCGCCCATCGCCCGGGCAAGATCGCGGCTGATCGCGAGGCCGAGTCCGGTACCGCCGCTCGGAACCGAGCCCGCCGCGCGCAGCTGCACGAAAGGCTCGAAGATCTGCTCGGTCTTGTTCTCCGGAATTCCCGATCCGGTGTCGCGAACACGGATTAGAAGCGTGTCGTTCTCGATGCGCCAATCGAGATCCACCGCGCCGCCCGCCGGCGTGAATCTCATCGCGTTCGCGAGAAGATTGAGCACGATCTGCTGCACCTTCTCGCGGTCGGCGAAGACCGTCAGCGAAGGATCGCCGGGCCGATGCGTATAAGTGATCGACTTCTTCGCAAACTGCGGCGCGACAAGAGTCTCCGCGATGCGCAGCGTTTCCTCGATCGGAATCTCCGCCATCACGAGCTCGATCTGACCGCCTTCCAGCTTGGCGAAATCCAGGATCATGTTGACCAGCGTCATTAGATGTTCCTGCGCCTGATGAATGCGCTCGACATCGCGACGCTGCTCGTTGGTCAGACCCCCGTGGATGTTCTGCTGGAGGATCTCGAGATAGCCGGATACGGCGTGCAGCGGCGTGCGAAACTCGTGGCTGAGCCTCGCAAAGAGCTCGGTCTTGATCCTGTTCGCGGCCTCCGCTTCCTTCCGTGCGGCCTGTTCCCCTTCCAGAGCCAGCTCGAGCTCGCGCGTCCGCTGCGCGACCCGCGCATTGAGCGAACGATTGAGCGCGTGCATGCTCTCCTCGGTGCGAAGGCGCACGCTGGTATCGCGCAGCAGCCAGAGCAGCGATTCTCTGCCGTCCCGCTCGGGCGCCACGGTTACAGTCGCCTCTACGGGAATGATGCGACCGTCGCGCACCTCGAGAGCGAGAAGCCACTTGTCTGTTCGCCCGGACCTGATCAAGCCATCGAGTCGTGTGCGAAAGTCATCGCGCGCGCCAGCGTCGATGGAATCCGCCAGCGATCGCTTTGCCAACAGCGAACCTGGTACGCCGAAGAGCACGCCGGCCGCGGCATTCACTTCCTCGATCGTCCCTGTACGATCGGTAACCACGTATGGGTCGGGAGCCGAGCGAAAGAGCGTGGTGTAGCGATCGCGCTCGCGCTCGAGGCTCCGCTGCGCGTCGACGAGCGTGTCGTATTGCTCGCGCAGCTCCTGTTCCGCGATGCTGAGCTCTTCGAGCGCCGAGATGAGATCACCGCGTCCATCGCGGGATGCGCCGGTGCGCTGGTCGTCGAATCGATCGCCCTGCGTCAAGCGACCACTCAACTCACCAACGAAACGATCCAGATCCGAGCTGTTAGGGACAGGTCCTGTCACAAGTCGATTGGCTGGCCGTTGGGATTCGCGTTAGACAGATTGTGAAAACTGTTGAAACAGATGATGCTGCAGAACATTCACACTACAGCACAGGCGAGAAATTGCAATACTAAATTGTGCGCGCCGCAGTAAACATCGAGCAAACCTGTTGTATTACGCGCGCACGATGACAATTGATGCATTTTGTTGCACGCGTGTTACGTCAACCAATCAAACCCCAACGCACATGCCGCGTCCATCTCTTCCGGTCCTGTTGCTTGCATTCGCGGTTACGGCTGGGGCTCAGATCCCAGCAACGCCGCCTGTCGCTCGAGCGTACGCGATACACGCCGGGCACATGATCGATGGAAGGTCCAATGTCGTACAAAGTGATGTCCTGGTACTCGTACAGGGAGATCGAATCGTCGCGGTCGGCCCTCGGTCGGAGCTGGCTTCGCGCATCCCGAACGCGGAGATGATCGAGCTTGGCGGCGCCACGATTCTACCCGGACTCATCGACAACCATACCCATGTGCTGCTGCAGGGTGACATCACCAGCGCCGACTACGACGAGCAGCTGCTCAAGGAGAGCATCCCGTACCGAGCGATCCGCGCGACGGCGGCGGTGCGCACCTCCCTGATGAATGGATTCACGACGATCCGCGATCTGGAGACCGAGGGGGCGATGTACGCCGACGTCGATGTCAAAACCGCAATCGCACGGGGAGTGATTCCCGGGCCGCGGATGTTCGTGTCGACGCGCGCGCTGTCGACGACTGGGACGTATCCCCTCCTTGGTTATTCGTGGGAGCTCAAGATGCCCGAGGGCGTGCAGATCGTCGACGGGCCGGCGGAGATTCAGAAAGCCGTAAGAGAGGAAGCGAAGTACGGCGCGGACTGGATCAAGTTCTACGCAGACAGAAAATACTACATCGGCTCCGACGGGCGGCTGCGATCCTGGGTGAACTTCACCGATGAAGAGCTGAAGATGCTGGTCACCGAAGCGCACCGGCTTGGAAAACGAGTGGCGGCCCACGCGATGGGCTGGGACGGAATCGACGCGGCGCTAAGAGCGGGCGTGAATTCCATCGAACACGGCGATGGCCTGACCGACGATCTGCTCGATCGCATGGTCGCGCAGAAGGTGTACTGGTGCCCGACGATCTTCGTCGGCGTGTACGTCGCGCCTGGCCGCGGCGGAATCTGGCCGAAAATGGTCGACCTCGAGCGCGTCGCATTCGGCAAGGCGCTCAAAAAAGGCGTGATGATCAGCTACGGCATGGACGTCGGTGGTTTCGCGTGGACCGAAAACCAGGCGCAGGAGTTTGCGTACATGGTGCGGTACGGGATGTCACCGATGGCGGCGATCAAATCGGCGACCTCGGTGGCGGCGAGCCTCCTCGATCAGAGCGACAGCTTCGGCACGATCGAGGCTGGCAAGCTCGCTGACATCGTTGCGGTGAAAGGAGATCCGATCGCTGATATCAGCGAGCTGACGAGGGTGAGCTTCGTGATGAAGGGTGGGGTGGTCTACAAGCAGCAGTAACTGCGACTGCAACTGAACGGGATGCGCGCTGTCAGAGGCATAGATCCCGTTCAGTTGCAGCTAAGAGATTCGATTGAATTACGGATCATTCGGATCCTCCCCATCCCCGTCATCCGGCCGCTGATCGGTATTCACTATCTCCCCCACCCGCTCCACGTGCACCACCTGCCGCATCGTCTGTCCTCCGGCGATGATGGTGACCATGTAGTCGCCGGGCTCGACGAGATTCCCCGCCCTCGCGCCGCCGAATCCACCGCCACCTCCCCCACCACCTCGCTCACCGATCGGGGCTTCGGCGGGACGCAAGTTGATTTCGCCTGGGGCTCCTCCCTGCCCGCGACGACCGCCACCAGCAGCGCCGCCGCGCGCCGCGCGGACTGAATCCTCACGCTGGCGGCGCACCCCCGCCGCGACGATGCTGTCGTGAAGCGCCGCCGGTCCCAGCGGACGCGCGCGTCCGCGCAAATCCCAGTACGCCTGGTGGAGTCCAGCGCCGCCCGGCCCCACAAGCGTTCTCACCGTATCGCCGCGAATGTCCGTTACGACGATTTTCGCGCTATCCCTCGGCGTGCCCGACGTCACTCGGTAAGCCAGCTCCGCGCCGTACGGCGGGTTCGGCGCCAGAAAATACCTGTTCGCAGTGAAGTTCTGCGTGTTCGCCTGCGAGTACTCGTACGCAGGCGTCGGCGCGAAGAACATCGTTCCCCTGGCCATCGCGCCATTGCTCATCTGCTCGAGCGGTGCGATGTCCACGATCCATATCGAACGCCCGTGCGTCGCGGCGATGAGCTCACGGTCGCGCGGGTGTATCTGCAAATCGTGCACGGGAACGGTGGGCAGTCCCG
>DASXYR010000474.1:0-4932 GCA_036502385.1 Gemmatimonadaceae bacterium | reverse complement strand
CCGGCTCGCCGCGAAACCATGAATACACCGCGTTGATCAGGACGAGCAACATACCCAGCGCAAAAACCCCGGCGCCGATGCTCACCAGCAGATTCAGCGGGCCCCAGCCAAAATCCGCCTCGTAAGTGTAAATGCGGCGAGGCATTCCCAGTATTCCAAGCAGGTGCATCGGGAAGAAGCCGAGGTTGAAGCCGACGAACATCACCCAGAAGCCCCACTTGCCGAGCCGCTCCGACATCATCCGTCCGGTGATCTTCGGGAACCAGAAATAGAGTGCCCCGATCACCGGGAAGACGTTGATCCCGATCAGCACGTAGTGGATGTGCGCGACTACGAAATAGGAATCGGTGAGCTGCCAGTCGAACGGGATCGCGGCAGTCATTACGCCCGACACCCCGCCCATCACGAACAGGAAGATGAATCCAGCCATGTACAGGAACGGCGTTCGGAACCACGGACGTCCGTAGAAAATCGTCGCCAGCCAGGCAAACACCGAGACCGCCGAGGGAATCGCGATCACCAGCGACGCGCCGGCGAAGAAGCTCATCGAACGCAGCGGAAGCCCCGTGGCGAACATGTGGTGAACCCAGACGCCGAATCCGATGATGCCGGTCGCCACGGTCGCCAGCGCGACGTAGGTATATCCGACCAGAGGACGACGACAAAAAACCGGCAGAATGTCGGAGACCATCCCCATCGCCGGCAGCACGATGATGTAGACCCACGGGTGACCGAATATCCAAAACAGGTGCTGCCACAAGAGCGGCTGCCCGCCCGCACCGGGATCGAAGAAATGCATCCCGAACGCACGATCGAAGAACAGGAAGACCAGATCGACCGTCAGCGCTGGAATCGCGAAGACGATGGCCACCGACACGGTGATCGTCCCCCAGACGAAGATCGGCAGCCGATTCACCGACATTCCAGGCGCTCGCAACTTCGCGAGTGTCGCGATGAAATTGATCGCGCCGACTGTCGTCGAAATGCCGAGGAACACGAGACCCAGCGCGTAAAAGTCGATGTTGAGTCCGGGAGAAAACTCGTGGCTGGTCAGCGGCGTGTACGCGAACCACCCGCCGTCGGGCGCCTGACCGACGAGAAAGCTCGAGTAGATGAAAAGACCTGCCGCCAGGAACACCCAGTAGCTCAGCGCGTTCACTCGCGGATAGGCCATGTCGCGCGTGCCCAGCATCAGCGGCCACAGATAATTGGAGAAACCGGAGAGAATCGGGAGGGCGTAGAGGAAGATCATGCTCACGCCATGCATCGTGAAGAGCTGGTTGTACTGTTCGGGCGTCACCAGCGTCCGACCCGGGCCCGCGAGCTGGGCTCGCATTATCCCCGCCTCGATTCCACCGGCAATGAGGAACGCAAATGCGGTGACGAGATAGCGCTTGCCGATCAGCTTGTGATCGACGCTCGAGAGTTGGCCGAGAACACCAGGCGGTGTCTTCCATGTCTCGGCCAGGTACTCCCTGGCCGGTGCTGCTACGTCGTTCGTCGGCAAGCTCTTCCTCCCTCCTTCACTTCAGGCTGTGCAGGTATTCCACGATCGCGTGCAGGTCCGTCGGCTCGAGGTACATCGCGGGCATTGCGTTGCCGGGTTTGATGGTTTGCGAATTGGCGATCCATCCCGTCAGATTTCCGTCGGTATTGGGCAGCGCGCCGGCACCGATGGTCCGCCGCGAAGCGAGATGTGTCAGATCGGGTCCAACGATGGCGCCGGCGGGCGTGCCGCGAATCTGGTGACAGCTCGCGCACGGTGAGCCGAGAAATGCGTCCAGCCCGCGCTGCTCCTCCGGAGTTTCGGGCGGCCGCGCCTCTGCCGATTGCGACGCAAGCCACCGCGCAAAAGCGGCATCGCTCTCGGCCACCACCACAAGCGCCATCTGCGCATGCTGCATCCCACAGTACTCGGCGCAACGCGCGATGTAGACTCCGGGCTTGTCGGCCTTCAGCCACGCCTTATTTATCCGACCGGGGACGACGTCGGTTTTTCCGGCCAGCTCCGGTACCCAGAAAGAGTGAATGACGTCGGCGGACGAGAGTCGAAGCCGCACCGCCCGCCCGACGGGAATGTGCATCTCGTTGGCGGTAACGAACTGCGGCTCTCCCGAATCATCAATGCGCCGAACTTCCCACCACCACTGATGCCCGACGATCTCGAAGGTGCCAGCGACGTTGGAGTAGGGCGGCTGAGCCGTCGTCGACAGACTTTTGAGGACGAAAATGAAGAGCGTCACCAGAATCAGAGCGGGAGCGATGATGCCGCCCGCGAGAATCCATGCCACGCCCCCGCCCTGGCGAACTATCGCGTTCGCATCGGCCGGCGGGCGCCGACGAAATATCCCCATCAGCAGCAGCGCGGCCACGACGACGACAACGACGATTCCGACCGTCGTAAAGAGGCGGCCCAGCGTAGCTTCATCTCCGCCCGGCTGACCGCTGCTCGACAAAATGGACGACGTGCCTCGACACGCCGTCAGCATCGAGATGGCGAACCCGGCGCCGCAGGTGCGTCTATCGATCATCGCTGCGTTGGCCCTTCTGCGACTGCGCTGCCCAACCTTCTACGTCGGTGAGCACGTCACGCGGCGAGGCCGCTCCGCCGAGCGATTGGATGTAAGCGGTGAGCTTCCATATCGTTTCCGGCGGCAACATCGCTCCCCACGCCGGCATTCCTTTTGGTCGGCCCTCGTAAATCGATTTGTAGATCTCGATCGGAGTGCCGCCGTACCGCCAATCCTGGTCGCGAAGGTTCGGCCCCATCCCGCCACGCGCTCCATAGCCGTGACACGAGACGCAGTTCATGCGGTGGAAGTCGGTCTCGCCTTCGGTGATGGCGGACTTGTCGCCATCGTATGGATTGTGAATTTCACCTCTGAGAATGTCTTCCTTTGGTCCGGCGATGTCGCCGAGCGGGACTTGAGAAAGGATCATTGTCGGAGGCAGCTCGGCGACGGCCTCGGTTCCCGCCGACCGCCTCTTCCCTTCGCTACAGGCATACATCAATAGAGTCAGCAGCAGGGCGGGACCTACCCGCGTCATCGAGCGCATTCGTCCTCCTATGGCTTCGCGTGCGCGGGTGCGCCCGTCGGAGGCTGACCCGCGGTGGCTGAGTCTTTCAAGTCGTGCCCGGGAATCGGCGGCAGGGCAAAGGCGTAAAGAGTTCCTCCCTCCGGCGGATAGCCCGGAAGGTCGGCCGCGACTGCCGCCGCGCCGCCGACACCGGCAAGAACGGCCACGTACTGTTTGCCTGACGGATCGAGATACGTCATCGGTGCGCCGATGATTCCGGAGCCGAGCTTCTGCTGCCACAGCACTTTGCCACTGCGGGCATCGACAGCACGAAAATATCCTTCGACCGTTCCGTAGAAGACCACGTCACCGCCGGTCGCGAGGACACCGCTGTAAACCGGAAGACTGTCGGTGATTCCCCAGATTTTCTTCCCGGCGGCCGCGTCCCAGGCGATCAGCTCCCCGCGATAGCCACCCGGTGCTGGATGTCGCTTGATGTTGGTGTTCCAGAAAGGAGTGCCAGCGATATAGCTCGCCGGCTCGGCGCGGTAGTCCATGCACATGTGGTGGGTCGGCACGTAAAAGAGCTGGGTGCGCGGCGAGTACGCAGCCGGCTGCTGATCCTTCACACCGATGTCCGGCGGGCAGACGTTGTACGTCCATTCGTTGGGATGGGTCGTCATCGCCGGATTGAGCACCGGACGCCCGGTGGTGAGATCGATTCGGCTTGCCCAGTTCTCGTAGCCGAAGGGCTCGGCGACGAGCACTTCGCCGGTGGCGCGGTCGATCGTGTAGGCGAATCCGTTGCGGTTGAAATGCACGAGCACCTTCCGCAGCTGGCCGCGAACGGTAAGGTCGACGAGAATGTCTTCGTTCACCCCGTCGTAGTCCCACTGATCGTGCGGTGTGAAGCTGTACGCCCAATGCAGATCGCCGTTGTCGGGATCGCGCGCCAACACCGAGCTGGTAAAGAGATTGTCCCCCTGACGCTGGGCCTGATTCCAGGGACCTGGGTTGGACGTGCCATAGTAGATCAGGTTGAGCGCGGGATCGTAGCTCACCCATCCCCAGGCAGCGCCGGCGCCGTGCTTCCATGTATCACCGGGCCACGTCGTGGCTCCGACATTGTCGCCTCTGAGCCACGAATAAAACGGACGGTAGTTTGCTCCGATCTTCACCAGGCTATCCGGACCGGTGGAGTACGCGCGCCACAGCTCCTTTCCCGTTCCAACATCGAGGGCCGCAAGCCAGCCATGCACGCCCATCTCGCCGCCGCTGTTCCCGACGAAGACTTTCCCGTTCACCACGAACGGAGCCATTGTCATTGTGACGCCATCGGTGACCTCGGCCATCTTCGTTCGCCACACTTGCTTTCCGGTAGCGGCGTCGACGGCGACGGTGTGCGCATCGAGCAAATTGTAGATCAGCTTTCCGTCGGCGAATGCCCAGCCGCGGTTGACTATGTCACAGCACGCTTTGCCGATGGCCACCGGATTCGGATGCGGCTCGAACTTCCACTTCAGTGTCGGCTGGCTCTTGGTCAGATCGAGAGCGTAAGCGACGTTCGGAAACGGTGTCACGATGTACATCGTGTTGTCGACGACGAGCGGCGCGCCCTCGTGGCCGTGGGTGTATCCGGTCGAAAACGACCATGCCACCTGGAGCTGCGAGGCATTGGCGACATCGATCTTGTCGAGTGGGCTGTAGCGGGTGTTCGCGTAGTCGGCGGCCTGCATGTTCCACGCGCCGGAAGCCGGTGCGCCGATCGCTGCGGTCGCGCTGCCGGCAGCGGGTGCAGAGCCACTTTCCGCGCTCCGGCCCTGCGGGGTTTTCCGTCCGCATGCGCAGATCACCAGCGCTATCAGGATCGTCGCTTTTTTCATCGTCACCTTTCTTGTGGTCGCGTTTTTCGCT
>DASXYR010000473.1:0-7791 GCA_036502385.1 Gemmatimonadaceae bacterium | reverse complement strand
TCATGCCCTGAGGACGTTTTGGTCGCCCTGAAGGTCACAATTTCCGACCTCATCCGCAAAAGCTGGCTAACCCCATGGTGTTACATGGGTTACGCTGTGGAAAGGGGTTATTTCTGAGGGGTTGTGTGCACCAGAACGGTCACAACGACTGGAGCTGCCGGCCAAATACCTGGCAATAATAGAGACCGCCCGCGGACGACCGCGCAATCGCGATCCCGGTCTCGCCAACATCGGGGTTCAGGATGTTCGTCCGATGCCCCTTCGACGCCATCCAACCCTGGACGACCGTCTCGGCGCTTGGGTATCCAAGCGCGACGTTTTCGGCGATTCGCCCAAACGGGTACCCAACGTATTGCGCCCGGCTCACCAGCGTCGGCAGGTCCGCCTCGGGTAGCACGTGCGCCATTTTCTGGAAGCGGGCCATATTCTGCGCCTGAATCCTGGCCATCCGATCGAGCCGCGGATTGTACGTCAGCGCGGCCAGTCCCTGGTGTTGGCGCTCAGCGTTTATAAGATCGAAGATGCGCGATTCGGCGGCGCCGGCCGGTCTTGTCGCAGAAGACGAAGACGCAACCGGCGGGCGACTCGGAGGCGGAGTCACCACGCATCCGCCTATCAGGCAGGATGCGAGCAGAACGGGACCGGAGAGTCGCATGCATGTTATATCGCGCCTGAGCGCGAACGTTCCAGAGAGCGCAGCAGCTTGCGCGGATCCAGCGTCGTTCGCTTCGCGGTGAAGACCCGCAACCATCGCGCGCTCTTATAGAGCTCCTCGGACAGTGACGGAAGATTGATCGTCCCGATCCACCCCTCGCCCGTCAGCCTTTCGACCGTCCCATTGCGGCGAAGAACCGGAATGTCGAGCCCGAGCATCTGCGTCTTCGCCGGATAGTCGAGGAGGAGCTCTCCAGGACCCAGTCCGTGCTCCTTTGCGAGCGCGTCCTCTGTCTCGAGAACGCGCTTCCGATCCGACGCGATCCACTCTATCGCGTCGTCATCGAGCTCGGCGGCGGGCCACTCGGCTGCTCTCTTGTACAGCCTCCGCTCCTTCAGCGCGACGAGCAGCGGCGTCGGCCACGCGCTCTCCAGCCGGTGCATCAGTCCCTCGTCGGTATAGTGCGCGAGCGATTGGCCATCGATTACTCCGGCGTGAACCGCATCTTCGACCAGACGCTTGTACATCGCGGTCGCGCTGCGGACCGCGTGGTGCCAGTACACGTTGCGGTACATCTGATATTTCGCGAACAACAGCGATTCGAGTGCTGAAAGCGCCTTCTCGCGCACGCCGATCGCCCTGCGCCCCGTGGCCGGATCTTCGACCAGCACGAGTGAGTTGGTGAGGCGATCGACGTCGATCTCTCCGTAAGGAACGCCGCACATGAAGGCGTCCCGCTTCAGGTATTCGATCTTGTCGAGGTCGAGCGAGCCGGAGATGAGTCCCTGCAAGGCGCCTTTGCTCTGGCCCCGAATAAGATCGAATACTTTTGCCGGCGCATCGTCGCCGAGCCATGAGCTCAGAAGCGATGCAACCGGACCTTCGGTAATCAGGGGCCGCGCGACGTCCTCGTGGTGGAGGGCGCCAATCTCCTCCAACGCGTGCGAGAAGGGATAATGCCCCACATCGTGAAGGAGCGCGGCTGACCGGACAATCGCCTGCTCCTCCTCGTCAATCGACTCGGCGTCCTCCGCCTCGCAAAGGAGCGCCAGCGTGCGCCGGGAGAGGTGGTGCGTGCCGAGCGCGTGCTCGAAGCGCGAGTGTGTGGCGCCGGGGTACACGAGGTACGTCCATCCAAGCTGGCGAACGTACCTGAGTCGTTGAAAGACTTCGGTGTCGACGAGCTGAAGCGTCGGCTCATCGACACGGATGTTGTTCCAGACCGGGTCGCGCAGGATCTCGAAGCGCACGGCCCTACGATTGGCGGGCGTTATCCCTTCGGTCCGGCGTTCTTGATGCCCGCATCGACGTTGCCGAACTTGTCGAAGTTCTCGCGGAACATCTTCGCGAGCTTCCTGGCCTGCGCGTCGTACGCCGCCGCGTCCGCCCAGGTCGAGCGCGGATTCAGCACCTTGCTCGGAACACCCTCGATCTCGATAGGAACTGACAGGCCGAAAATCGCGTCGGTCCCGGTCTTTGCGTTCTTCAGCTCACCCGCCAGCGCCGCGCGCACCATCGAGCGCGTGTGGGAGAGCTTCATTCGCTTGCCGACGCCGTAGGGTCCGCCGCTCCAGCCGGTGTTGATCAGCCACACATCGGAGTCGTGCTCGTGGAGCAGCGTGCCGAGCATCTTCGCGTACTTTGTCGGGTGCCAAACGAGAAACGCCGCGCCGAAGCACGCGCTGAACGTGGGCTGCGGCTCGAGGACTCCGCGTTCCGTCCCCGCGACCTTCGCGGTGTAGCCGGAAAGGAAATAGTACATCGCCTGCTCGGCACTGAGCGTTGCTATCGGCGGAAGGACACCAAACGCATCGGCGGTGAGGAATACCACGTTCCGTGGGTGTCCGCCGCGGCCGCCCTCGACGTGATTGCGAATGTAGCTTAGGGGGTACGACGCGCGCGTATTCTCGGTGATCGATTGATCGTCGAACTTCACCTTCTTTGTCGCCGGATCGAGAACGACGTTCTCGAGCACGGTACCGAACATCTGCGTGGTCTGGTAGATGTCGGGCTCGTTCTCGGGCGACAGGTTGATAACCTTGGCGTAGCAGCCGCCTTCGAAGTTGAAGATTCCTTCGTCGGACCACCCGTGCTCGTCGTCTCCGATGAGGCCGCGCTTCGGATCCGCCGAAAGGGTCGTTTTGCCTGTGCCCGACAGCCCGAAAAAGAGGGCGGTGTCGCCATCCTTCCCGACGTTCGCGGAGCAGTGCATGGACAGCACACCCTGCTTCGGCAGCAGATAGTTCATGACGGTGAACATCGATTTCTTCAGCTCGCCGGCGTAGCGCGTGCCGCCGATCAGAATCGTCCGCTCTCCAAGATTGAGCACGATGAACGTCGAGCTCCGTGTTCCATGACGCGCGGGATCGGCCAGAAATTCAGGAGCGTGGAGGACCGTGAAATTCGGATCGAAGGTGGCGAGATCGCTTTGCCCGGGGCGGATGAACATGTTCCTCGCGAACGCCATGTGCCACGCATTCGGCGAGACGTAGCGCACCGACAGGCGGTAAGCGGCGTCGGCGCCGCAAAACAAGTCCTCGACGAACAGCTCGGACGCGCCGTTGAGATAGCTGCGGACTTCCTTGGCCAGCAGTTGATACTGTTCAGGAGACATCGCCTGATTCACCTTGCCCCAGTCGACATCCCTTTCGGATGAAGGCTCCTTCACGACGAACTTGTCGTTGGGGGAGCGGCCGGTGTGGGGAGTCGTGACACCTACGAAAGGTCCCATGTCCGCAAATTCGCCTTCGTCGCGACGAGCGGCGGCCTTAAAGAGCTCGGGCGCAATCAAATTCCAGTGCACGTCGCCGCGCGGCGAAAGGCCCTGTTTGCTCAACCCGCTTCCGCTGGCGCGCGATTCCGAAGCGCGCCGCGGCTGTATCTCCGTGGCCATTACTTGCTATTCCTCTCACTGATCCGCTGCTGGGCATCCATCACCGCCACAGCGGCCATGTTCACGATGTCCTGAACGTCGGCGCCCTGCTCCAGCACGTGCACGGGAAGATTCATACCGACGAGGAACGGTCCGATTTTCGTCGCTCCGCCGAGGTGATGAAGGAGCTTGTATGCGATGTTCCCAGCGCTGAGGTTGGGGAATATCAATACGTTCGCCCGCTCCTTCAGTACGCTGAAGGGATAACCCGAGCGAAGAATGTTTTCGTCCATCGCGGTGTCGGCTTGCATCTCGCCGTCCACGATGAGGGCAGGGTCCCTCTTTCTCAGAATTGCTACGGCTTTCGCCACCTTCTCCGCTTCGGGATGACGCACCGAGCCGAAGTTCGAGAAGGAGAGCATCGCGATCTTCGGCGTGATGCCGAAGGTGCGGACGATCCGTCCGGCCGAATAGGCGATCTGTGCGAGCTGCTCGGCGGTGGGATCGATGTTCACCGTCGTGTCTCCACAGAAGATAACGTGCTTCTCGAACACAAGCATGTAGAGGCCGCTCACGATCTCGGCCTTCGGGTGCGGTCCGATCACCTGGAGCGCTGGGCGAATCGTCTCGGGGTAGTGCATGCCGACGCCGGACAGAAGCGCGTCCGCATCGCCGCAGGCGACCATCACGGAGCCGAAATAATTTCCGTTGAAGAGCAGCTGGTGCGCTTCGCCGTGGCTGAGTCCCTTTCGCTGCCGGCGCTTCCAGAGATAGTCAGCGTATTTGTCGCGCTTGTCCGACTTCGCCGGGTCCTCGATGACGAGATCGCGCAGTGAAACGTGAATTTCATCGGCGACGCGCTGGACAGCGTCGCGCTGCCCGAGAAGAATTGGAAAGGCGATGCCCTCGTCAGCGATCATGCGTGCGGCGCGGATGATCTTGGGATCCTCGCCCTCAGGCAGCACGATCCGCTTCGGATCCCGCACCGCGCGATTGATGATGCCGCGCATTATTCCGCGCGCGCGCCCGAGTCGCTCCTCGAGCTGCTCGCGATAGTTCTCGAGGTCGATCATCTCCTTTGCGACGCCGCTTGCGACGGCCGCCCATGCAACGGCGGGTGCAACCCAGAGCAGCACGCGCGGATCGAAGGGGAATGGGATGAGATAATCGGCGCCGAATTTTACGGACCGGAGCCCGTAGAGGCGCGACACGCTCTCCGGCACATCTTCCTTGGCGAGAGCGGCAAGCGCCCGCGTTGCCGCCATCTTCATTTCCTCATTCACTTCGGTCGCCCGCGCGTCGAGGGCGCCACGAAAGATGAACGGGAATCCCAGGACGTTGTTTACCTGGTTCGCAAAATCACTGCGTCCCGTGGCGATGATCGCGTCGTTCCGAACGGCGCGCACCTGGTCGGGCAGGATCTCGGGCTCGGGGTTGGCAAGCGCGAAGACGATCGGCCTCTTTGCCATTTTGGCGACCATCTCGCCCGTGATCGCGCCAGCGACGGACAAGCCCACAAAAACATCGGCTCCTACCAGGGCGTCGGCGATGCTCCGGGCTTTGGTCTTATTGGCAAACTTTGCCTTGTACGGATCGAGCTCGCCCGGCCGTCCTTCGTAGACGACTCCCTGGCGGTCGGTGAGAAGAATGTTCTGGCGCGGCACGCCAAGCCTGACGTAATGCTCGGCGGTCGATATCGCGGCGGCCCCTGCTCCGGAAAAGACGACGCGGACTTTTTCGATTTTCTTGCCGACGATCTCGAGCGCGTTCAACAGGGCAGCGCCGGAGATGATCGCGGTTCCGTGCTGGTCGTCGTGGAAGACGGGAATCTTCATCGTCTTCCGCAGCGTCTCCTCTATATAGAAGCAGTCGGGAGCGCGGATGTCTTCGAGGTTGATTCCACCCACGGTCGGCTCCAGGAGCTGGCAGAACTTGATGACGTCATCTGGATTCTCGGATCCCACCTCGAGGTCGAAGACGTCGAGGTCAGCGAACTGCTTGAACAGATTCGCCTTTCCCTCCATGACCGGTTTGGCGGCAAGCGGTCCGATGTTCCCGAGCCCGAGTACGGCGGTGCCGTTGGTTACGACGGCGACCAGATTTCCCTTCGCGGTGTACTTGTAGACGTCGTCCGCCCTGGCCGCGATCTCGAGGCAGGGGATTGCGACACCCGGCGAATAAGCGAGCGCTAGATCGCGCTGGTTGTTCAGAGGCTTGGTCGGGACCACCGCGATCTTTCCGGGGCGGCCGGACGCGTGGTAGTCGAGGGCATCTTCACGTTTCATTGAACGTGGAAAAATGCCCTAAGGCCCACCCGAGTGCCACCCTGTGCCTTTGGCCTTTTCGCCCTAGGGCAGTACTTTAAACGTCGATGGTGAATTCTCTCCGACTGTCGTCTTCCGTTCTTCGCTGGCTGCGTCTTACCGCGGTGGGCCTGGGCATTTTTGGCCAGGCCGCCTTGTTGAGCACGTCGGTAACGCTCGCGAAGGATGAGAGCAGCGCGGTATCCCATGCCGAGCGAAGCGGGATCGATCTCCACTATTCCCACAACGAGGCGACCTGCGTTGCGTGCACCGCGCTGTCCCTGGTAGCGGTCCCGCAGGTAGTCGTCGAACGACTGGTCGTTGCCCCGACGATTGAAAGACCCGCCACGCGGGTGCTTGAAGATGCCGGCGCCCTCCTCCTCCTCTCCAACCCTTCTCGAGCGCCTCCCGGAATTCTCTAAGCCCGATTGTCCGCCGGTTTAGTCAAAATTCAAAGGGAAGCTCATGCAAGTCATCAGGTCGTTCGCTGCTCTGGCCTTTTCAGCCAGCGCGGTCGCCGCCCAGGTTCCAAATCCATTGCGCGCCGATTCGACGTCAGCGCGCATCGTTGCCGGCATCGCCGGCGACTCCGTACGCCTTTCGCGGAGAGAGGCGGTCGCCGAAGCGCTCGCCCACAATCCACAGCTGGAGATCGCGCGCGCGGTCATCGGCGAGGCACGCGCGCGAAAGGTAGAAGCGATCTCAATTCCGGATCCCGCGGTGACTGGGTCGCTGGATGAGCAGCGGAGACTCTTTCAGTCCGGGGCGAACGGCCAGAAGAACGTCGGGATCGACATGCTCATCCCATTTCCCAACAAGCTGCGTCTTCAGGGGAAGGTCGCTCAGGCGGACGTCGCGTCGTCGGAATACTCCTACGCGCTTCAGAGGCAGCTTATCGCGGCGCAAACGGCCGAGTCGTACGACTCGCTCCTGGTAGCGTTGAAGCATCGCGCCGATCTCACCGAATCCGAAACGCTCGCCAGGGATTTCCTTGCGAAGACGCAGGCGCGGTTCAACGCCGGAACCGCGGCCAAGCTCGACGTCATCAGAGCAAACGTAACGCTCGCGCAGTCCACGAACGACCTGCTCGCCAACACCCTCGATGTGCAGACCACCGGGTCCGCGCTCGCGCGACTGATCGGACGCCTTGGCGGGGTGGTGATTCCCACGGATTCGCTCGCGATTCCGGACGCCATACCGCCGGTCGAGAGCGTCATCGAAGTTGGCCTCGCGTCGCGCCCCGAGCTTGCGTCGATCCGGGCGCAGCGGCAGGGCGCGCGGGCGGCGAGCTCGCTCGCCAAACAGTTCTGGCTCCCCGACCTCGTGCTCGGCGTCTCACGCGACTACAACCAGCCCGACCCCGCGCTGTTCTCCACCGGTCTCTCGTTTCCGCTTCCAATCTTTTTCTGGCAGCACACTCGCGGCCAGATCGCGGAAGCGGGATTTCGAGAACGAGAGCTGAGTGCCACCGAGCGAGACCTGACGGCGGCAGTAACGCAGGATTTGCGTGACTCATACGCCAACGCGCGCATCGCGCTCCAGCAGGCAGTCTTTATTCGCGACCAGCTTCTTCCTTCCACGCGTGCGGCGTATCGAGCCGCGTCAGCCAGCTACGCTCTCGGTGGATCTTCCGCGCTCGACGTGCTCGACGCCCGTCGCTCGCTCCTCGACGCCGAAACCCAGTACGCCGACGCGCTCGCCGCGGTGAACATCTCGCTGTCGGAGCTCGAGCGCTCCATGTCCGTCCCACTCGCGTCCATCAACTCGGGATCAACCGATGTCAAGTAATTTGTCGCTGCACAGGGCGCCCGTCGCGCTGGTGGTCGCCGGCGTCGCGGTATTGTTCGCCGGTTGCAGCCGCGCCGATGCCACGAAAACCACAACCGACAGTACCAAGGTCAAAGTGGCGGGCTTTACCATCCCAGCCGCGCAGCTCGCTCGAATTCACGTGATCACACTGA
>DASXYR010000472.1:0-5930 GCA_036502385.1 Gemmatimonadaceae bacterium | reverse complement strand
CGACTCAACCCCGCCCCGACCGCTAGCTATCAATGCCACCGCGTGCAGACTTCCGCCTTCCCGCCTCCCGCCTCCCGCTTCCCGCTTCCCGCTTTCCCGGCTTCAGCGTTCCTACTCTTCCGGCAAGATCGATAGCGAACGGCTCGAACAGGAGGGGGCCGAGAAAGCGGTCGTACATCTCGGGGATCGTGCCGTCGAACGTCGCATTCTTGCGTGGGTCATCGCGCATGACACCAAAAATATCAGTGCGGCTGGAACGGCGCCTTCACGCGGATCGGAACCGCGGTCGTTCCCCAGTGCAGGCGAAGCTCAGCCTCGTCGCGGAGGACCTTCGGGAAATAGATCGTGAACGACTCGACATCCGAGACTTGAATCGGAGCGACGTCGACGCGCAGCACATCCGACGCGGTTCCCGGATACGGTTTGTGAAACACGTGCGCCGCTCGGCTGAAGATGACGGTCCACGGCGCATTGGCGCGCGGAATGAGCCAGAGCGAGTACTGGCCCGCGTGCAGCGGCTTCCCTTCGATGAGCACGTCATGGTTGAAGGTGATGCGCGTCGCCGAATCTGCGCCCGGATGCCAGACGCTGTCCCACGGCACCAGTGCGCCGAAAAGCGCGCGTCCGCGCGCGACGGGACGGCCGTACACAATCGATATGTCGGTGTAGGCGACGGACTGGCTGACGCTTCCGCGCTGGCTGAAGGGATAGCCCTGCGATTGCGCGGTGGCGGCACCGAACGTCACCATGAAGCAGCAGATCGCAGCCCAGCGAAAAGAATGGTTGTTGTTCATGAGTAGATGACGACGAGCTTATCCGCCGTCCGCGTCGCGGTCAACCGGAGCGTTGCATGTGCTGGTCAGTAATACCGCTTCCTGGCCATGCGCCGCGCCTCGTCGCGCAGCTGGCGCCGCATCTGACTGATTGCAATCTGCAGCTGGGCACGCTCCCGCTCGAGCACCGCCCTGTCCTCGGGTGTCATCAGCTGCCGAATCGTCTCAGGCGACATCATCCGTCGCATCGCCTCGGGCGTAATCATCTGCACGTGCACGTCGACCGGCATAACCGGCACATCGACGTACGACGGCGTTGTCACCTGATCGGGCACCGAAGGAACGCTGTACGCATCCGGAATCGCGGGCACGCTATAGTCATCGGGCTGGACATCATCCGGCGGGTCTGGCGGCATGGGCGGGATCTGACCGTCGTCGTTCGACTGACTGTCGTCCGCGGACGACTCCGATTCATCGGCCGGAGGAGTCCTCTCTATCCGGAACGTCGTCCACGATCTGCCCTCTGTGGCGTTCGAATCGTCGGCAACATGCGCGTCGTCAGTGTTCCTCACCGGATGAAACGATGTCAGCGCCATCACCAGCGCCGCCGACAACAACAAGGCACTCGGCCTGTACTTCGCGCGGTGCGCGACCCAGACGAATATCAGGGTGGCGCCGAGCATGGCGAAAAGGAGCGGCGAATCGAGAAGAGGGGCGGAGACGCGCGGGATGAACGCGGCGACCGCTTCCTGAGCGCGAACGAGGGGAGGATGGATCGTCGCATCGATCGTTCGCGCTGTGAGCGCGGCACTCGTACCGGGACGAACCGGGTGCGGGTCCAGCTGGTGACTCATCGAATGATGAGGGTTCGTCATGGAGCGACCTCCATTTCCCCCTACGCGGCCGCGCCCGGAAAAGTTGCGCTGAGCACCCGCATCGGGCGGTCACCATTAGTATAGTATGAGTAACTGCAAACGCAGAACTACCTGGGTGATAGAGACGGGTTATGGGTTCTGTGTCTCTGAGGTCCAAGTGGAGGCGATATGAATTCCGGCCGGATCTTCTTTCTGCTCTCCTTCGCGTTGCTGGAAGCGTGCGGCGCGGCTTCAGGATCGCGCGACAACGACAGCGTGGCGTTCGCAGCCACCCTACCTGCGACCACAGTACAGGCCGGCAAGGACTGGACGCGATTCGGCTGGGACGCTGGACGTTCGAGCGCCGCTACCGACGCCACCGGAATCACAGCCGCCAACGTTGCATCCTTGCGTCGAACGCAAGTCCAGCTCGACGGCACCGTCGACGCGTCCGCGATCTATCTGCACGGCGTGCGCGCGAACGGCGCGACGCACGACGTCATCTTCGTCACCACCACCTACGGGAAAACGCTGGCGATCGACGCTGCTAACGGCGCCATTCTCTGGCGCTTTACGCCGGCCGGATTCGACTCGTGGTCGGGTTCGCGCCAGATCACGACAGCTACGCCAGTCGCCGACCCGAATCGCGAATTCATTTATTCCGCGTCTCCGGGTGGAAGTATCCACAAGCTCGCCGTTGCCGACGGTCACGAGGTCTGGAGCACGTCGATCACCAAACTCCCGCGCCGCGAGAAGATCGCGTCGTCGCTCAATTACTATCACGGGAAGGTCATCGCCGTCACCGGTGGCTACATCGGTGACGCCCCGCCGTATCAGGGTCACGTCGCGATTCTGGACGCCGCGAATGGCGGCCTGCTCCACATCTGGAATTCGCTCTGCAGCGACAGGCAGGAGCTGATGGATCCCGCCTCCTGCGGCGAGAGTGACTCCGCCATCTGGGGTCGGGCGGGTGCGGTGATCGATACGACGACAGGGGACATCTTCGTCGCGACGGGCAACGCGAAATGGGATGGCCGCACCAATTGGGGGGACGCCGCGATCGCGCTCGACTCGACAGCGACGCGCATCCTCGACAACTACACTCCCACCAACACCGACGATCTCAATGCACGCGACGGCGACCTCGGCTCAACTTCCCCCGCGCTTTTGGGCGGTGGCTTCATCGCCCAGGGCGGGAAGGATGGATGGATTCGTCTCGTGCAGTTCGGGCGCACTCGCGGCGCCGCGCCTCGTCGCGGCGGGGAAGTGCAGCTGGTGCGGACTCCATCGGGGACTGATCTCTTCACCGCGCCGGCGGTGTCTCACATGGGCGGGGCGACCTGGATCTTTGCAGGCGACAATGGCGGGACGGCGGCGTGGACTCTCACCGGCGGCCGGCTCGTGGAGAAGTGGAAGAACGGCAACGGCGGCACGAGTCCGGTTCTCGCGGGAGGGCTTCTATATGTGTATGACCCGAATGGTGGTCTGCGGGTATATGAGCCCACCACCGGCCGCGTGATCGCAAAGCTCGATGCGGGAAGCGGACACTGGAACAGTCCCATTGTCGTGGACGGGATGATCGTGCTGCCGGAGGGGAACTCGAACCGGCATAAAACCAGTGATGTGCTCGATATCTGGCGCGTTCAATGAGACATTGTAAAAAAACCATCAGGGACCCCGAACCCAGACCCAGCAACTATCATTCGCAACAGGTAGTTCTCAGTCTGTAGTTTCTACAGTCATACAACCGTAGCCGAGAGCTAAACCCAGACCAACCCCAGAAATGACTCAAGCTTCCGCTGCCTCTCCCGTAGATACGATGACGCCATTCCAGCTCCTTTTTCACGATGCAAAGTCGGAGATGTCGACGACGCGCCGCATTCTCGAGCGCGTCCCAGACGGCAACGACGACTGGCGCCCGCACGCGAAGTCTTCGGCGCTCGCTGCCCTCGCCACGCACGTCGCCCAGCTTCCGGGATTCGGCATCGCGATCCTGACGAAGGACGAGCTCGACGTAGCGAACCGCCGTCCGGACCCGAAGTTCACAAGCAACGTCGAGAGATTGAAGTTGTTCGACAGCGTGAGCGGGGAGTTCCTGTCACTGCTCGAGAATCTGAGCTGGGATGAGGCAGTGACGTCGTGGCGCTTTCGGGCCGGCGAGCGCACCATCGCCGAGGATACGAAGGCGCACCTCGTGCGCACGATGATCATCACGCACATCGCGCATCACCGCGCGCAACTCGGCGTGTATCTCCGGCTGCTCGGAGTTTCGGTGCCGAGTACCTACGGTCCATCGGCGGACGAGCCCGCGGGGGCAAGATGAAACGTGCGGCCCTTCTTCTCATCCGGAGCGAAATGAAACACGCGGCCTTTCTTCTCGCCGGCAGCGCGCTGATCGCCGCGTGCGCCCCTGCTCCCGCTCCAACGACTGCTCCGTCGCCGCAGGCCGCAGCCGGCGCGCTCTACATGCCGCGCGATGTCAAAGCCGCATTTCGAAAGGGAACGAGATCCCCTGACGGCAGGCCAGGCCCTGCGTACTGGCAGAATCGCGGGCGCTACACCATCGCGATCACAGCGCTCCCGCCCGACAGAACGATTCACGGCAACGAGCAGATCACCTACTTCAATAACAGCCCCGACACGCTGCGCAATCCGGTCATCAAGCTCTTTCTGAACATCCACAAGCCCGGGGCCCCGCGCGCCGGCGGCGCATCCGCGGATTATCTGACGTCCGGCGTGCATATCGATACCCTCATCGTGAACGGCCAACCTACGCCATGGCCGGGAGTCGAGAACGCATTCACCAATTTCCGGCTCCGTCTCCCCACGCCACTTCTTCCGCACGACTCGGTGCGGCTCGCGTTCAGATGGCACTTCGATATCTCGAAGGAGAGCGGCCGAGAGGGGATGATCGACTCTACCACCTGGTACCTCGCGTACTTCTACCCGCGCGTCGCCGTGTTCGACGACTACAACGGCTGGGACAGCATGAACTTCACCGACATGCAGGAGTTCTACAGCGACTTCAACGACTACGACGTGTCGATCACTGTGCCGCGCAACTACGTGGTGTGGGGCACGGGGACGTTGCTCAATCCAGGCGACCTGCTCCAGCCGGCCCAGCTCGCGCGCTACAACCAGTCGATGACGTCGGACTCGACGATCCACATCGCCACGCTCGGCGAGATGAATGCGAACCGGGTGACGACTCAGTCCCCGACGAATACATGGCGGTTTCGCGCGGTGAACATCCCCGACATGGCGTTCAACATGAGCAACCACTACGTCTGGGATGGCGGGAGCGTCGTCGTCGACGACGCGACGCATCGCCGGGCGAGCGTGCAGGCGGCGTACAACGACACGGCCGCGGATTTCCGGCACATGGTGCAATTCGGCCGGCACGGTCTCGACTGGCTGTCGCACAACTGGCCGGGCATTCCGTACCCGTACGAGAAGTCGACAATCGTCGAGGGATTCGCCGGGATGGAGTACCCGATGATGGTCAACGACGAGAGCTACGCCGACACGGTGTTCTCCCGCTTCGTCGCGGAGCACGAGATCGCGCACACCTATATGCCGTTCTACATGGGAATCAACGAGACGCGCTACGCGATGATGGACGAGGGCTGGGCGACGACGTTCGAGTACCTGATCGGAACCGTCGACCTGGGGAAGGAGAGAGCTACGAGCGCATTCCAGCAGTTCCGCGTGAATGGATGGATCAACGATCCGAGCCCGAACGAGGATCTGCCGATCATCACCCCCGCTGATGGACTGAGCGGCAGCTCCTACGGTGACAACGCGTACGGCAAGCCCGCGCTCGGCTACCTCGCGGTGAAGGATCTGCTTGGTGATGCCGCGTTCGGCACCGCGCTGCACGCGTACATGGACCGGTGGCACGGCAAGCACCCAATCCCGTGGGATTTCTTCAACACGTTCAACGATGCGACCGGCCGGAATCTGAACTGGTTCTGGAACGCCTGGTACTTCACCAACAACTACATCGATCTCGCGGTGAACAGCGTGACGAAAGGCGGCAACGGATACACCGTCGTCATCGACAACATCGGCGGGATGCCGGCGCCGGTGGACCTACTTGCGACGTACACCGATGGCACCAGTGAGACGGTGCACGAGACGCCGGCCATCTGGGCGGCGGATCTCAAGAGAGCCACGGTGTCGATAGCCACGAGCAAGACGCTCAAGGCGCTTACGCTCAATGGTGGGATCTGGATGGATGCTGATACCAGCAACAATACCTGGGGGCAGAAGTAGGGTAGCCCTGAGCTGCTTCTCGGCGTTG
>DASXYR010000471.1:0-2247 GCA_036502385.1 Gemmatimonadaceae bacterium | reverse complement strand
AGAGACGCTCCGTATTGCTCGCCGTTGTCCGTCCAAGCTCCAGCGGATCGACTCCACGAGCCGCCGCGACCTTCGTCAACGTATGAGCAACCCAGGACGGCTCGTTGCGCTTTCCGCGAAAGGGGACGGGTGCCAGATACGGCGAGTCGGATTCTACGAGGAGCCTTTCCTCCGGGACGAGGCGAAGAAGCTCGTCGTCAGCCCACTTCTTGAAGGTCACGATGCCGCTGAAGGAGATGTACCAGCCAGCGTCGATCGCGAACGCAGCGAGCGCATGAGTGCCGGTGTAGCAATGCAATACGCCTCTGACTCCGGCCGTGCGCGCGTCACCAATGATTGCCCGCGTATCGTCCTCGGCGTCCCGGGTGTGCACGATGACGGGTCGCCCGGTCTCGGCGGCAAGCGCAACCTGTGCGGAGAACGCGTCTCGTTGGGCCCGGCGAGGCGAGTTGTCGTAATGGTAGTCGAGACCGCATTCGCCGACGGCGACAGCGCCTCCCTCCAGCAGCTCGCGCAGCTTCGGAATATCCCCGCTCGCATCGAAGGTCGCGGCGTCGTGCGGATGGATGCCGGCTGTCGCGAAAACGAAGCCCGGGTTCTCGGCCGCGCACGTGGCGGCGATCGTCGCGGCATCGATTGACTCACCGATGCAGACGATCGCGAGAGCGCCCGCCTGGCGGGCGCGGCCGATTACCTCGCCGCGGTCGCCGGCGAACGCCGGGTCCGCGAGGTGGGCGTGGCTGTCGATGAAGACTGACGCGCGCCCGTCTGGCGAGGCCATTTGCGTTCGATCCAGAGGAGAACCGGTGCCGCCACGTAAATCGAGCTGAACGTTCCGGTCACGATTCCGAACGCCATCACCCAGGCGAACGGACGAATGACTTCACCCGCGAAAATCAGGAGCGCCAGCGTTGCGGCGAAGGCCGTAGCGTGGGTCAGGATCGACCGGGGCAGCGTCTCGTTGATCGAGCGGTTGAGCGTATCGTAGAGAGTCTCCTTTCTTCCCTTCCGGAGGTTTTCCCGCACGCGATCGAAGATGATGATCGTGTCGTTTAGCGAATACCCGAGGACGGTGAGAAGACCGGCCACCACGGTAAGCGATATCTCGAGGTGCATGAGCTTGAGGAATGCGATCGTCGTGAACACGTCGTGGCTCGTCGCAATGACGGCCGCGGCGGCAAAGCGCCACTCGAACCGAATAGAGAGATAGATCAGCGTGATCAGGAAGGAGAGCAGAATGGCGATGATCGCCCCGCGACGAAGCTCGCTTCCAACGCGCGGACCCACGCCCTCTGTGCGGATTACCCGGAAGCTGTTCTCTCCGAATTTCTGCTTCAGCACCGCGCCGATCCGATCTGC
Source organism: Gemmatimonadaceae bacterium (assembly GCA_036502385.1). Classification (GTDB taxonomy): domain Bacteria; phylum Gemmatimonadota; class Gemmatimonadetes; order Gemmatimonadales; family Gemmatimonadaceae; genus UBA4720. Next base: position 888 of record DASXYR010000471.1, on the reverse strand, counting down.
GATAGTCGTTGCGCCACCCGCCTGCGCGGCGACCGTGGCTGGATTCTGCGCGCGGACCGTGAAGTCCCGATTCGTTCCGAACTGCTGAATCTCGGCGCCCGGGATGCCGGCCTGATCGAGCGTTGCGCGAATCTCGCCGACGTCGGGAGGCTGGACGAAGTTGAGCTGCATCAGGGTGCCGCCGGTGAACTCGATGCTGTAGTTCGGCGGCTTGACCGCCAGCGAGCCGAGCCCGAGAAGGATGAAGGCCAGCGTGATGCCGGCCATGACCTTCCACCAGCGGATGAAATCGTAGTTGGTGTCGTGAAGTATTCGAAGCATTAAATGCTCAGGGTTGCCTGGGTGTCGCGCGTGCGACTGAGCCAGATCATGTAGAACGTGCGCACGACGAAGATCGACGTGATCATCGATGCGGCGATACCTGCAAGCAGCGTGACGGCAAAGCCGCGCACCGGACCGGTGCCGTACTGGTAGAGCACAGCCGCGGTAAGCGCGGTGGAGACATTGGAGTCGACGATGGCGCTCATCGCGTGACGGAAGCCTTCATCGATGGCGGTGCGAACCGTCTTCCCGTGATTGAGCTCTTCCCGGATCCTCTCGAAGATCAGCACGTTGGCATCAACGGCGATACCGATAGAAAGAACGAATCCCGCGAGACCGGGCAGCGTGAGCACCGCGCTGAAGCCGGCGAGTGCGGCGAGAGTGTAAAGGATGTACAAAGCGAGTCCAGCGACCGCGAGCGCTCCGGAGAATCGATAGTAGCCGAGCATGATGATGATGACGAGTGCGACGGCAATAACGCCGGCGGTCGTGGCTTTGTGAATCGAATCCTGGCCGAGGCTCGCGCCGATCTGGACCACGTCGACCACCTTGAGCGGAACTGGCAGC
>DASXYR010000470.1:0-2823 GCA_036502385.1 Gemmatimonadaceae bacterium | reverse complement strand
GCCGCTCGCCCTGGAGCCAAGCTGGTAGTAGATGATGGCGCCGTCGGGCGGATTCAGTGCATGCGGCACTTCGGCCGGGAACGGCGTGTCCGCGCCGACATTGCGGCGCACGCGCACTGCCCCGTCCGGCTTGAAGAGGTGCACGTCCTCGCTCACGGTGACGTTGGTGATCTGCCGCAGCACCGCGTAGTCATCCAGCACGAAAATCCCACGACCGTAAGTGCCGACGATGAGATCGTTCCCCTTGAATGCGATGTCGCGGAACGACGTCGTCGGCAGGTTGAGCATCAGCGACTGCCAGGAATCGCCGTCATCGAACGACACGTACATCGCGCTCTCGGTGCCGAGGAAGAGAAGCCCCGGTCGCTTCGGATCTTCGCGAAGGATGCGCGCGTAGCTGCCGTTGGACTCACCGGTGGCGAGGCCGTTGGTGATGAGCGTCCACGTCTTGCCGAAGTCGCGCGTGCGATACACGTACGGGTTGTAATCCGCCGAACCGCGCGCATCGGCCGTGACATACGCCTCGGCTGTATTCGTATGAGACGCTTCCACCGAGTGGATCTGTCCCGGGTGAGACAAGGTGGACACGTCGCTCCACGTCCGACCGTTGTCACGTGTGACTTTGACGAGGCCCGTGTTGATACCCACCCAGATCGTTCCGCGTGCGACCGTGGATGCGCCGATCGACATGATCGTGCCCGGAATGGGCTCGCCGGGTTTCGGAGTGGCCGTGTCCGCTGGAATCGGGAAGCTCGCCGGATACGCGAGGTTCGGACTCATCTTCGTCCAGTGCACACCTGCGTCCGTCGTCGACATCAGATACTGAAAGCCGGCTATGAGTCTGTGGGAATCGAACGGGTCAAACACCAGCGGCGCATCGCTGTTGCTGCGCAGTCGGAGCGATTGGTCCTGCGACGGACTCACGTTCACCCACTGCTCGCTCGGATAGGAAATCTTGATGACGCCGTTGCCGGTTGCGTACACGATATTCGGATCGAGCGGGTCCGGCAGAATGGTTCCCCACTCCCAGCCGTTCACGGGATTCCAATCCAGTGGCGTCACTGCGCCGAGATTACCGCGGCCGCGCGTTCGCACGGCGCCGGCGTCCTGCTGCGACGCGTAGATCCAGTATGGATAGGAATTGTCCGCCGAGACGTGATAGACCTGCTCGGTTGACTGGTTATACCACGAGCTCCATGTTGCGCCGCCGTCGAGCGAAACGATCGCGCCCTGGTCGTAGCCGAGTATGATGCGCTTGCCATCGGTGGGATCGATCCAGCCTTGTTGCGGATCGTCGCCACCCGGCGCGCCCCTGAATCCGGTGAAGGTATTGCCGCCGTCGCGCGAGATGTACGACGCGGTGTTGAAGATGTAGACGACGTCCGGGTTTTTGGGATCGACGTACACGCCGCAGTTGTAGCCGCCTTGTCCGTTGTGAATGCGCGTGTCGGCCGCGTCCATCTGCTTCCACGTGGCGCCACCGTCGTCCGAGCGGAAGAGACCGATGTTGGTGGTGAGGTAGATGCGCTGCGCGTTGGTGCCTTTCGCGACGGCGATCGAAGTACGACCCGGGATGCGCGGCAACCCGCCGCCGGTGAGCTCCTTCCAGGTGATGCCGCCGTCGATGGACTTGTAGATGGAAGTGCCGGTCGGGCCTTGCGCGCGCTGACCGCCAGCGGGACCTCCACCACCGCCCAGTCCGCTAGGCGGGACGACGGGTAAACCGAGCGGCGCGGGCGCTGCGTAGTGGCGGACCGTCGTCGCGAACACGACGTCCGGGTGGTCGAACGCGATCGCCAGCTTCTGGATGCCCGTCGAGTCGTCGACGAACAGCGTACGCGTCCAGCTGGTCCCGCCGTTGGTGGAGCGGAAGACGCCGCGGTCCTCGCTCTTATGGCGGAAATCGCCTTGCGCGGCGACGAGTACCACGTTGTCGTCGCGCGGGTCTACGACGATGCTCGGGATCTGTTTCGTCTTCTCGAGGCCGATGCGCGTCCACGTCGCGCCGGCATCAGTGCTCTTGTACATGCCGTTGCCTTCGGCGATTCCACCGCCCGTAATCAAATCGCCGGTGCCGACGTAGATGGTGTTGCCGTTCGAGGGCGCCACTTCCAGCGCGCCAATCACCTCGGCGTCTTTGACGCTGTCGAAGATGGGCCACCAGGTAGCGCCGGCGTTGGTTGTCTTCCACACGCCGCCGGCGGGCAGGCCGATGTAGAACGTTCCCGGCTCGCCGATCACGCCGGAGACGGCGGAGATGCGCCCGCCGCGGAACGGGCCGACATTCCGCCAGACAAGCGCGGTGAGCAACTCCGGTCTAATGGGTGTCGCCGCGACGGAGACGGCGGCGACGGTGATGGCGGCGACTATGAAGGCGACAGCGTGTTTCGTGTTCATCGCGGTGCTGGATGGGAGGAAGTGTGTCTACTAATATGGGGGGAAGCGACTGGCGTCGGTGCTAACTGATTGTGGAGGGTCGTGCGTGCATGGAAATGGCGTATCGAGAGCGGTGGAAGGCTGAGATCGCGGCAATGCGGCGGGTGCTCGCCGGCTTTGCGATGAAGGAGGAGTGCAAGTGGGGTAAGCCCACCTACACGGTGGACGGAAAGAACATCGTCATCATGCAGGGTTTCAAAGAGTACTTTGCCCTGGGCTTCTTTCAAGGCGCACTTCTGAAGGATCCCAAGAACGTGTTGGTGCAGCTCGGCCAGGTACACGCCGGGCGCGTGATGAAGTTCACCAACGCGAAGGAGATCACGGCGAAGGCGGCGACCATCAAGGCCTACGTGCGTGAGGCCATCGCCGTCGAGAAGGCTGGGCTGC
>DASXYR010000469.1:0-4200 GCA_036502385.1 Gemmatimonadaceae bacterium | reverse complement strand
TCTTTGGACGCGCTGAACGCTTGGATGCCCAATACGGTGATCCTCTTCCCTGACCTTGGCGTCCTTCCTCAGGATCTGCGCATCTCGCTAGAGCAGCGTTTCAAGAGCGTGCAAGGTCGGATCGCGCTCGACATCGGTGCTCACGTCGAAGAGACAGTGACCGTGGAAGGCGCTCACGCGTGGCGCCATGAAGCGAAACTCAGCCCTGGCCAGACGGATGCTCGGCGACTCGACAGTGCGACCAATCTCGCGCGAGACGAAGGCGTCATCGACCGAGAGGGGCATTTCGGCTCCGATGAAACGAAATGCCCGTACTGCGGCGAACGGGTATGTGGGATATGCGCAAGCGGCTTGGTCTCCTGCGGTTGTTGTGATGCGCCGATTTGTAGACGGTGCATTCGCGAAGTGCGCACGGATGTCGCCCTCTGCCACGCGTGCGCCGCGATGCGGCCGCCAACGCGCAGCGAAGCACGCCAACACGGCAGATGGATGTCTACTCGCGGCATGCTAATCGGAGACGATGGCAAGCATCTCGTCGTAGCGGAGAAGACCAAGGAAGGTTGGGAACGCCACGGAGAAACTGGCGGGAAGCACCGAATCGCGGGCGTCTCAGTTGCCAACTTCCTAGACGAAGTCTTAGCGCGTCCCGAAACTTGACATGCGAATAGTTGGATAGGCGTAGCGCCAGACAAGTTCGGCCGCCATCCGCTCACGGCAAGGACGAATAGCCGCGCGATGCCAGGTTGCATCGCGGCGACAAACACGTACTACCATCGGGGTGCTCCGCAGAACCATCGACGGAGCCGTCCGCTCAAGCGAGCCCGCAGCGGCCGCAGCGGCCGCAGCGCCGTCGTCGCTGCAGCGACGCGTGAACAGGCCGACGCGGAACACTGCCACTTCAAGGGACGGCTGGTCACGCTGGCGTGACCGGGAATCAGGAGTGTCACGCGTCGTCCTCAACCTGCACGGCGATGCGGATGGGCAACAACACCTTGTCACTCAACGATGTTGCTGGCCGGCGTTGGATTTGCCACAATTGCTATTGACTGCGGCAGTGGCAGGGTGGATCATTCGCTGCCTACCGTGCAGGATGAAGTGGGTCAGGATGGATGTAGGCGAACAGGCCATTGACTGGCTCTACACAACACAACTGCAGGTCGACGAGGAATGGTCGGTCCGAACCCCGACAGGCTTCACTTGGTGGGCTGACAAGAATGCCCAGACAATCGAGATCGTCGGCGAGGAAACCGGACCCGATGGCGGAATCGGCTATCTGCTCTCGGTACGGACAGAAATGTTGCGAGACCTTGAGCTCACCGAAGCGGCGCTGGTCGAGCTGAACGACGGGCCGATGCGATGTGCCGCCATGGCGGGACCCGTGTACGACGCCGATACTCGGACGTTGAGTCTGTGTTCGCTAGTCCTGGTCTACGACGACATTGCTTCGTGGATGCAGGTTCTGCTTAGTACCGCGGCTGTACTACAGATCGCGGAGGCTCGATCACTGGGGCCTGCTTTGGCGGAGTCACTGCATGCCCTGGAGGCCACCAGCAGTCATCCGCGAAACGGCGTGCGGTCGAGTGCCGACGAGATGGCTTTCGCAGCCGGGGTTTTCGTTGCCGCCGGCAAGGATCCGTGTAAGTGGAAGGAGACAGAGTTCCAGGACGCCGTGGATGGGTACATGAAGCAGCCACCGTCTATCGGCGCCTCGAGTGGCGGCTTGGGATTCACCGTGGAGTTCCCATTCGGAGACGCGTCATCGCTGTGTCAGGTCATGGGTAAACAGCCGCATCCGTTGTATGGAAACGGATTGCTGTTGCTGCATCGGTTTCCCTTCGACGCCGGCTCACAGGCTGACGGCATCAGGCTGGCGCTGTCGCTGAACGCCAGCGACCTGACGCGACAGGTGACGGGCTATGGCTTCGGCAGCTATGTCTACACCGACAAGATGATTTGCTTCACAGCGTTTTTCCCCAACGAACTTCACAAGCAGGGACTTCTGACCAACCTGTATTTCTCCTGCACCAGCCGTGCCCAGGCAATGTCTATGCGATTAATGAATCGGCAGTGGAATGCCGACTCATTTTCGCTCGAGTCCAGCGCGATGGGGCGGATAATGCTCGGCGACAAGGAAATTCGCGACCCGGATCCGCGACAGGCAGATCTCCCTTTAATGGAGGACAACGCCTACGAAGCGTCGTCGGGAGCAAAGACCCGGACCATCCATGTTGACCGTAACCCGGACGGGGAGTTGACCTTCGCTGACACCAACGGCGAACCGATCCTTGCCTACGACGCCGAGAACTCCACGGTCCTGAAAGACGCCGAGGGCCGTCCGATCATGACGGGGTGGGTGCTGCACGTCGAGCACTACAAACCGTTTGTGATGGGGGTGCAAGACTTCGACGGCGTCGACGACGCGCTGGCCAAAGCCGAGTCGTATCTGGAAATGCCCCTGCCTAACGCGAGTCGCCTGCCGGGTCGACGCGTGGGACTCCAAAACGAGCAACGCGAGGACGGCAGTTGGTTAAACATCGACGCCAGCCTCGAACGCGACGGCACGGTTCAGATCACTGGACAAGATTTTGGGCCAGTCACCAAGAACATCAGTCCAGACGGTGAATACGAGTGGTTCTATACCATCGCCGCGAAGGACGTGCCGGCTCTGGTAGTCGCGCTCGGCGGCCCGCCGGGCACCGATGTTATCGACCTCCTCGAACAGCGCTGGTCCGGCGACGCCGCCTATAACCTCGAAACAGCCATCCGGTCTAGCGGAGTCAAATATGACTTCGCCCATTACCCCTGATGCGACCCTGGTCTTTCGCTGGCACGAGTGACCACCTCGTACTCTTCGGGCTGGTCGGCGATGCGATAGAAGGCGAGGCCGCATTTAGGTGGAAGATCGAGCTGGAGCGTAAGCACTCACCGATCTTCTAGCGGCAAACGACCACAGCGCGGGTCCATGTTCTTCAGGGAGGGCGGCGTGACCACAACACAGCTACTGGCTGGACTATGCGTCCTTGCATCCGCAACCCTTTACTTTTTCGCCGTCCGTTCAGCTCGTCGGCGTGTCTGGAGCGCCCGGGTCCTCGTCGTGCTCAGCGCAGTGAGCGGAATCGCTTTGATAGCAATGGTGCTGACTGACTGGCCAGGTGAGCTGCTCGCCAGATTTTGGGCTGATCACTCGATCTTTGCAACGGTGGTGTCCAGCCTGCTCTTGATCAGTGTGGGATACCTCGCTTTTGAGGCCGGCGAAAGCGCGGAGCAGGCCAAACTGAACCGATCAGTCACATCAGCCGGACTGTCCGGGATGGTCGATCACTTGATCGACGTCGACATCGCCCAGTCGATGATCACCTGCCGTCACGTGCCGAACGAGTTCGAAGCCGAAGGCAAACCCCTTCGTTGGATCCGTCCGATTCGAGAAGAGCTTCAACGTGGAAGCTACCAAGCTGCCGACGATGAGCAATCCCCTTCATCAGAACAGATCGAGCCTGCGGCCTGGCGTCACGACATCGTCGATCAGAGTGTCCGCCGAATCATTGCTGGGATGCGGGATTGGGCTGCACTCGTTGCTGTTTCAGGCGACGGACGCCTCGTACTGAAACGGTTCGGCGAAGTACGACTCGCGCTTCTGCAACTGCAGAGCGAGTTGGGCAGTCGCAATGGAGGCTGGCAAGACACCTTGCATCGCTTGCGGGCGCATCTGCAACTTTTCGCCGTCGGCCTCGAACGCGTGTCATCGCCGCGTCACCGTCGGCAAGGCCTTACGAATCTCATACCTGGCCCCTTCTCCGCGAAGGAGATTGATACCAACATCCGCGAGATCGATGCGATGGCGCCACCAAATGTCAGCCAGCTCGTAAGCCTGCTCGACAAGCTCGTTCCTCTAGCACCATGACAGAACAGTCTGGTTCTGACGTGTACTCAATGGAGACGACACGAGTGTCGCCTACTCCGCTCCATCGACCGGCCGGCCAATCCCCTTAGATGCTTTGCCAGCCTGCTCGTCGACGCTCACCGTCGCATAGTCGACCAGGGCTGCCGTTCGAATGATCTCTCCGACAGGGTAATCCGGTATCGCCCTTGGCAATGCACTGCAGAGGCGCTGTCCGAATTGCGGAACCTTCGATTCATAGTTGCTCGCCCATCACTTCGACGCGACCCGAATAATGCCGTCGGTACTGACCCGCTGATCGA
>DASXYR010000468.1:0-2120 GCA_036502385.1 Gemmatimonadaceae bacterium | reverse complement strand
TTTCGGCGCGCGCACAAGTCGGCCAATCCCAGACAGTGGCGAACGTCGATTCCGGCGAAGTCAGGCAATGGAATGAGGATCTGGATTTCCTCGCGCGCGACATGCCGGTGTATCACGCGAGTCTCTTTCACTCAATGTCGCGCGAGCAGTTTGACAGCGCCCTCGCCAGCATCCGCACTCGGCTCCCGTCGCTGACGCGAGATGGAGTGATCGTCGAGCTCGAGCGGCTGGCTGCGATGATCGGCGACGGACACAGCAACGTGTCGCCATGGCGGGACAGCGTAATCGCGTTCCATACGCTGCCCGTCGCTCTCTATCGATTCGCCGGCGGCTACTACATTCGCGCCGCCACCAGGGAGTATGCGTCGCTGCTCGGCGCTCGAGTCACGAGAATCGGCTCCGTTCCGATTGATTCCGCCGAATCGCTCGCTGCGCCGCTCATTGGGCGCGACAACGCGATGGCGATTCCCCTGTACGCGCCAATGTTGTTGGTGATGCCGGAGGTTATACACGCCGTCGGCATTTCAGGCGATGCGCGCGGGGCCGAGCTCGGGCTCGACATCAATGGAAAGCAGAGCACGGTGGATCTCGTGGAGGCCGGGAGATTTCCGAACTTCTCCGGCGACGCCGACAAGTCCTGGAACGCGCGGCCGGGTTGGGTGGATCTCCGGGATCGATCTTCAACCCCGCTATGGCTGGCGCGCACGGGTGAGACCTACTGGTTCACATACATCCCGAATGGCCGGATAATGTACGTCCAGATCAATGAGATTCAGGAGCGTAGCGAGTCGTTCGAGCACTTCTTCGCCCGCGCGCTGGCCAAGGCGGATTCGGTAGGTGCCGAGCGATTCGTGCTGGATCTGCGATTGAATGGTGGAGGGAACGGTTATTACAATCGGGCGATCGTTCGCGCCCTGGTGCGCTCGCGCTTCGACGCGCGCGGGAAACTCTTTGTGGTCACGAGTCGCCGAACTTTTTCGGCGGCGCAGATGCTGATCAGCGATCTGGTCAACTGGACCAACCCGATCTTCGTTGGTGAGCCGTCGTCGTCTCGCGGAAATGCTTACGGAGATTCGAAGCGTCTGGTGCTTCCAAACCACAAGGTGACGCTGCGCGTTTCGACGCTGTGGTGGCAGTATTTTGACCCGCGCGATACACAGCCATGGATCACTCCGGACGTCGCGGCGCCGCTGACGGTCGACGCATACAAGGCGGGTCGAGATCCGGCGCTCGAGGCGATCGCGCGCTTCGTCCTGCAGCCGTCGCTTGCGGATCGGCTCAGGCCGCTGCTCATTGCGCAAGACAGCGTCGGCGCGTCGAAAATGCTCGAAGCGTTTCGCACGGATCCGGCCAATGCCTGGATCGATCCTTCAGCGTGGCTTGAGCAGTTGGCGGCGTTACTCAAAGAAGAAGGGAGGCTCGATGCGGCGGCGCTCGCCATCAGACTACGCACTCAACTTCCAAAATGGGCTGCGCCGCTGTGAGAGCAAACGCGTTCACTGAACAGGCATCAAGAACGGAAGTTTGACCGGATGATGCGGATCGGACGGATCAAACGGATCCCTTCGTGAGGCATTGAAGTTCCTCTTCGCGCATCGGGCGTGATATGAAACAGCCCCTCCGGTGATACGAAATCGACATTTCGGACGAAGCATGTTTGTCCCACTGTTCGCTGATGAGCTTCGCGAACGCAGGGAAAGACCGAATTGCCGACAATCCTTTGAGCGTGTCGCTCACCGCGGGCGACCGCGCCCGTGCTTATCGACCATTAGTGAGCGGCGCGCGAATCATGAACGCGATCACGGGAAGTCCGGGCACACTCGGCTGCATCGGCCTCGACGAGGGGGACAATCCGTGGATCGTGAGCTGTTACCACGTGTTGGGTCGAAGCCGTCGCTTTGTAAGGATCGTTGGAAATGACGAGCCGATTCTGCAGGCTTCACCCGACGTGGGCGGCGGGGTGGTTGCACGGACGCGCATCAGCAAGATGAATTCGTTGTTGGATTACGGCGCGGCGATCGTGGTTCCGGAGATCGATGTGAGCGCGGCGGTGCTCGAGCTGGACAAGCTGCACCGCGTCGCGGACGCCGAGGTGGGAATGAGGGTCGTCAAGTCGGGCG
>DASXYR010000467.1:0-4548 GCA_036502385.1 Gemmatimonadaceae bacterium | reverse complement strand
CATCACGCGGTCTTTCACGCCGATGGTCCATACCTGGAAATCGCCGTTCTGCTGCTGGAAGGCGATCTCACTGCCTGAGGGCGACCAGTCCGGCCCGGTTCGATAGCTGCGCTTACCGGCGACGACGGGGGTGAGCGGCCGCAGACCCGTGCCGTTGACGTTCATCGTGAACAGCTGCGGCGTGAGCGGTCGCGGAGACATGAATACGAGCTGCTTGCCGTCGGGGCTGAAGCTCGGAGATGTGGTCTCGGCTTCGCCGCGTCCGACAAATGGCGTCGCGACCGAGTCGTCTCCGCTCGCGCTGGCGAGGAAGAGCTCGGCCGGTCCGTCACTGCCCGCGGCCCACACAATGTTGTTTCCATCTTTGGTGTAGACGGGAGTGATGTTGAGACCACGATGCGACGCCGCGAGAAGCTTCGGGCGCATCGTACGCAGATCGAACTGCGCGATCCGCGATCCCGCGTCGTCGCCATCAGCGTAGGCGATCCATCTCCCCGATGGGTGCCAGGCCGGTGAGAGTGCAGCACCGATCGTCGGAAGCGTGCGCTCGTTCGCCCCGTCGCTGTCGATGACCTTGAGGCGCGTGCCTTCGATGTAAGCGATCTTCGTCGACGCGATCCCGCGGACTCCGGTCACCCACCGCTCGAGCTCATCGCTTACTCCGTGAATTGCAAAGCGCCGCTCGCGACTGACGGAATCCCGCACGACCGAATCGCGCCCGGAGATTCGTGCGAAAACCGAGTCGTAGCGGAGAGTGTCTCTCGCCGCCGCCGCGCGCAGGGTCGCATCCCTGCGATCGAGGTCGCGCGCCACAGAGTCGCGCGCGGCAGAATCGCGCCGCGCGGCAACGCGCTGCCCCGGGTGCTTGGTTGGAACCGGCCGCGACGCCTCCGTCGCGAGGCTGTCGCGGGCAGCCGAATCGCGGGCGAGCGAGGCAAGCGTCGCACGTGCGCGCGTGGCGAGCAGCCGGTCGAGTGAATCGCGAATCGCCGGCAATCTGTTGGGCGGCAGCTTCGGCACCCTGAAAATGCCTTCCTGCCTCAAGCTTCCCTTCGGCACGTCGAATATCTCGACGTGAAGCCCCGTCGGAGCTGGTCTCGCGCGCACGACGAAATTCGCGCGCGTCTGCGCGAGCGGTGCGAAGTTGATGTTGTTCTGACCAGGCCTCCAGATATCGTCGAGTGTGACGCTGTCGAGGAGGAGCGGCTGGATGCGATCACCGTAGTCGAGGTCGCGTTGAATAATCGTGCGGGTGGAGTCACCAGCGGTGGTGTCGATCTCGAGGACGACAAGAGCTGGCGGCGCCTCGAGTGGGCGCTCTGCCTTGGGTCGCCCTGGTGCGGGACGATTTTGCGCGCTCACGCTTGTGGCAGCCGCGCAGATGACCGCAGCTCCCAGGAGTATTTGTTTGCACCAGTTGATCATTGGACCCTGAATTTATTCAATCCTGCAAGGTTATACCCGGCTACGGCAAAGCCGCGGGAGGTGTTGGCCCCCGCGGCTTTGTCGCGATCGGGTTGCTCGTTACTTCGCCAAATGGAACTGGAACGGCATCTGAACGAGCTGCTGAACCTTTTTGCCCCCGATCTGCGCCGCCGAGAATCTCATACGGGGGAGCGCATCTTTCACGGCGGCGGTGAATGCTGAGTTGCTTGAGCTAAGAATCTTGAGCGTGCCCGACTCGTAGCGGCCGCTCTCGTTTACGACGAACTGCGCGAGAACCTGCCCTTCAACACCGGACTCCCTCAGTGAGGACGGGTAGTCGGGCGCATCGCCACCGATCTTCTCGACGGGCTTCTCGACCTGGAACTCCATATAGGGACCATGGTCTGCTACCACGCCCGCCGACTTGCCGGTGTCGCCTTCGCTGCCTGTGCCGCCCTTCACACCCTTGTCCGACCCGCCAGCGACGCCCTTGCCGCTGAAGTCGGCTTCATTGGTGATTGCCTTCGACAGGTCGACCGCCGGAATGTTGGTCGGAATGCTGACCGGGGGCGGAACAATCTTGAAGCCCTTTGGGGGCGCCGGGGCGACTTCCTTCGGAAGCTGGACCTCAACGACCTTCGGGGCCGGGGCCTTTGGCTTCGGCTTGGGGGCTTCCTTTGGTGGTGGCGGAAGCTCCTTCTTGGGCGGCGGCGGTGGGTCTGGCTTCTTCACGTCCACGAACCGCACGTTCTCCTGCTTGGGCTTCTCCGCGCGCCGGACGCCTGCCCGGGCAGTCGCAAAGATCGCCAGAAAGAGAATGGTCAAGTGCAAAGCAACGCTCAAAATGGTCCCGCCTGCTGACCGCTTTTTTTTGTCTGGTTTGGATTCGAGTAACCGCATTTGCTCCCCTGTTAAAGCTTGCCCTCTTATATAGCAAACGCCTGGCCAAAGTGGGGTGATTTAGGGCATCCTAAATCGACATGTTTTCGGGATCTTTTTCCGCCACGGATCAGCTCCAAATCGCCTTCGGGAACCTGCCCGCAGCCAAGCCCGGGAGGAGCCCTTAAATGCAAGAAGGGCGCGGATTTAGCCGCACCCTTCTATACCCTCTACCATCCATTTTGTCCCGCGTTTAGCGGGTCGGCGATTTCTTTTTTGTAACGACCTTTTTCGGAGCGATTTTGGGGGTCGTTTCAGCGGCCTTCGTGGAGGCCGCAGCGGCGGTGTTGGAACCGCCTTTTCGCGTAAGAATTCCGCACATCGATTCGAACGCATTCCGTCCCGGAGTGCCGGCTTTCGGGCGGTCCCAAACCATGTGCACCTGGTCGCGCGGATCTACTTCCCCCTCGTCCTTTACCAGGATGTTATTGCCACCGTACAGCGTGCTCCGCACACGCTTGACCCTCACCGGCGAACAACGGACGTAAGCCCGCTCGACCAGCCTCGTGTATTGCTTCTTGTTCTCCAACAGCCTCGGCTTCGTGTAGTCCCAGCTGGTCACGGTGTTCCACGTGCCCGGGGATTGGAGCGAGCTGCTCGCGGTGTCGAAGACGACGAGAACATCTCCGTCTCTGTAAACCTGGCGCCACGGAGCCTGGGCGTGTGCCACGGCGGGCCCGACGACGGCGGCGGCGATCAATGCAAATCTGGCAGAACGAATCATCAAATCTCCTCGCGGGTCCGGCACGGCCCCGCGCGCATCGGTTGAGATTGCGCGGAGTGTGACGGACTGATTTTGGTAGGGTTGCATTATATACACCCCATCCGGGAGATGGCTACTCGATGGGCCGGACCGCCCGGAATCGCGTAAGAATTATTGGTCCGTCGGGGGTGGCTCAGCGAGGGTATCGAGCAGCTCCGGATGTGCAAGCAGGCGCGAGGTGGTCTCGGTCGAGACTTCGCGCATCTCTTCGGCGTTCATGGTGCGAACGATGGTGAGGAGCGCGGCGAGCAACGGCACCGCCACGAGGAGCCCGAGGAATCCAAAGAGAACAGCCATCAGCGCCTGTACGCCCAGCGTCATAGCCGGCGGAAGATTCACCCCGCGCTTCATGAGAAGGGGGACCAGCAGATGGTTTTCGAGGAACTGGATCACGAGGTAGCCGATCGCGACGACGAGCGCCTTGTGCGGCGAATCGACGAAAGCCATCGCGATCGCGGGGATCGCCGCGAAGATGGAACCCACGATCGGGATGAATTTGGAGATTCCGGCCAGGATCCCGAGCGGGAGAGCCGCCTTCACATGGAGGACGAAAAGAAAAACGGTGGTGACGGCGCCGATCACGACCATCGCGATCAGCTGCGTGACGAGCCAGCGCCGGAGGGTCGTCGCCAACCGCGCCAGCGTCACAGCAGCGCGGTCGCGCTCCCGCAAAGGAACCATTTCCAGCATCCCGCCGTGGTACAGATGCGGATCGACCGCAACGTACGCGGCGATGAAGAGGACGAGCATGAACGCGCCCGATACTGCGAAGGTCGAGGTAAGAAATTTCAGAAATGAATGCTGGGCCCCGCTCATCTGCTTGGTGATCTCGCGGCGGAGATTCCCGCCGGCCACGACCTCGTTTGTGCGGGTCTGTGTCTGAACGGTCCCGACCGCTACCGTTGCCGTATCCGCCTGGATGGAATCGGTCACCGCCACGCGCGTGCTGTCCGTCTGCAGAGAATCCGTAGCCGCCGTGCGGACAGTATCTGCCGTGCTTTCCTCGTTGAAGAGGATACCGAGGACGCCGTTCGCGCGGTGGCCGAGCCACGCGTCGATCTTGTCCATTGCCTCGGGGAGACGCTCCTGAAGCTCCCTCGATTGTGCCCGCAGAATCGGCGACATCGCGGCCCCGCCGCCGATGAGGAGTCCAAGAAACAGCGTAAGAATTAGCGCTACACTGATGCCGCGCGGAATCCGGCGCTTCTCGAAAAAGTCGGCGCCCTGAGAGAGCGGGAGACCGAACAGTACGCCCAGGAAGAAGAGGAAAATGACCGGGTGCGCGACCCAGAGGAGCCGGACGGCGACGTAGAATCCAAAGATCAGGGACAACACGCGCACCACATCGCGTGTCGGGAGGCGGAGCGGATCGCGTGCGTCCATGCGTGGTATCCTAAACTCGGGTGGCGGGAGGCGATAGG
>DASXYR010000466.1:0-16261 GCA_036502385.1 Gemmatimonadaceae bacterium | reverse complement strand
CCTGTCAAGGGCTGCAGTTGAATAGGGGAGGGGGGTATATTGAATCAACGAGGAGAGCAGAATTGGGCACGACCCCCGAAGTCCTGACTAACGCTGAGAAATCAATAACCTTCCCGGTGACCGGCATGACCTGCGCGGCTTGTCAGTCTCGGGTGCAGCGCGCACTCACCGCCGAGCCCGGAGTGATCGACGCTTCCGTCAATCTGGTCACAAAGAGCGCGGCGGTGCGGTATGATGCGGCGTCGGTGAGCCCGGCACGCCTCGTCGAGGCCGTCCGCGCCACGGGATATGAAGCCGAGCTTCCAGATGTGGGGGAAAGCCACACCCACGCGGCGGCTCGTCACGAGCATGCCGAAGTGCTGGAGACCCGGGAGCTGACCGTCAAAGCTGTGGTGAGCGTGCTCGCAGGAATCGCCGCTATGGGAATGTCCATGCTCGCGATGGGGAGCCAGGGCGCGAACTACGCGTTGCTCGCGCTCACGACGGGAATACTTGTGTGGGCCGGTCGCGACATCTATCGCCGTGCATGGCTGGCGACGCGTCACCGCTCTGCCGACATGAACACTCTCGTGGCGCTGGGGACTGGCTCCGCCTTCGTCTACTCGCTGATAGCCACGGTCGCCCCGAGCCTCTTCGCGCGAAATGGGATTGCGCCCAACGTCTACTACGAGGCCGTGATTTTCATCATCGGGCTCGTTCTCGCTGGCCGCGCGATCGAGGCGCGCGCCACGCGCAAGACGTCGGACGCGCTCCGGCGGTTGGTTACGCTGCTGCCGCCCACTGCGCGCGTCGAACAGAACGGCGCCTGGGTCGAGAAGTCACTCGACGATGTAAGAACCGGCGAGATGGTATGGATCCGACCGGGCGAGCGCATTCCGGTGGACGGAGTTCTTGTCGATGGCGAGAGCGAAGTCGATGAATCGATGCTGACTGGTGAGCCGCTTCCCGTTGCAAAGACCGTCGGGGAGAACGTCGTCGGCGGCACTGTCAATACGACCGGATCTTTCCGTTATCGTGCGACGAGCGTCGGCGCTGAGAGCGTGCTGGCACGGATCGTAGGACTGATGCGCGACGCACAGGGATCGCGCGCGCCGATTCAGCGCCTTGCCGATCGAGTGAGCGCCGTCTTCGTGCCATCGGTAGTTGCTGTTGCCGTTGTGACTTTCATGGTCTGGTATCTCGCCAGTGGCTCTGCCGGACTTCCGCGCGCGATCGCGGCTGCCGTCTCGGTATTGATCATCGCGTGTCCGTGCGCGATGGGGCTTGCCGTACCAACTGCGGTAATGGTTGCTACGGGCCGCGGCGCGGAGCTCGGCCTTCTGATAAAAGGTGGGGAAGCGCTTCAGCGGGCGGGGGATGTGAACACCGTCGTGCTCGACAAGACCGGAACCGTTACTGAAGGGACGCCGGCGGTAGTGAGCGTCATGTCGCTCGGATCCATGGACGGGCCGGAGGTTCTGGCATACGCGGCCGCGCTGGAGAAGCACTCTGAGCATCCCGTCGCGGCAGCGATTGTTCGCGCCGCGAAGGAGAGTGCGCCGACTTTCGCGGTGCGCGAGTTCAAGTCGCTCACAGGTGCCGGCGTAACCGGAAAGGTCAACCACCGCGAAGTCGCCGTCGGCAATGTGCGGTTGATGCGGGAGATTGGCGTCAGTGGCGAAGTCGGCCGGCGCACGCCAGAGGCCGTCAAGCAAGGCGGGGCAACGGAGTTGTACGTCGCCATCGACCACCGGATCGCCGGCGTGATCGTTGTCTCTGACTCGTTGCGCCCAACTTCACGTGATGCGGTGCTGGAGCTCGAGGGCATGGGCATCGAGGTAATGCTGCTCACCGGCGACAGGCGTTCGGCTGCGGAGTCCGTCGCAAGGGCGATCGGCGTGAGTACGGTGATCGCCGACGTTCTTCCGGAAGACAAGGTGAAGGAGATCAGAAGCCTTCAGGAAGGCGCGCGGGTCGTAGCGATGGTCGGCGACGGAATCAACGATGCTCCAGCTCTCGCACAATCCGACGTGGGCATCTCGATGCCGAGGGGGACCGACATCGCGATCGAGGCGAGCGACATCGCGCTGATGCGAAGCGATCTGCGCGGGGTGCCGGCGGCGATCTCCCTGTCCAGGCAGACGATGGCAATCATGAAACAGAATTTATTCTGGGCGTTCATTTACAACGTCATCGGAATACCTATCGCGGCGGGCGTGCTGTACCCACTTACCGGCGGCATGCTCAGCCCGGTGATCGCCAGCGCCGCGATGGCACTCAGCTCGATCAGTGTGGTGGGCAACAGCCTCAGATTGCGTCACGCGCGGGTTGGCCGACCTGCCGGGGAGAAATCATGAGCGGAAAGCGTCAGGAAAAAAAATCGGCGACCGGCGCCGAGTGCGGCTGCGCCGTCCACGATTCGGCGAGCCCGCGAAAGGCCTTGGGGGTTGATGCCGACATCAAGTCGCGCAGCCTGAAGCGTTTGCGGCGCATCGAAGGCCAGGTGCGCGGAATTCAGAAAATGATCGCCGACGAACGCTATTGCGCGGACATATTGACGCAGATCTCGTCGGTCCATGAGGCGCTGCGCGGAGTAAGCCGGGAGTTGATGCGAAACCATCTCAAGCACTGCGCGACGGGTGCGATCCGGTCTGGCGGAAAAGAGGCGGACGGGATGTACGAAGAGATCGTGGATCTCATGTACACGCACAGCCGTTGAGCGGCAGGCGGGAAGCGGGAAGCGGGAGGCGGGAGGCGGGAGCGGGGAGGCGGGAAGCGGGAATGCCGTTAGCACCTCTTACCGCGGGTTAACGCCTCTTGAAACCAATCCCTCTTGCGCCCGTATTGTACTAATGTGATAGTACAAGCAGACAATGCCAACATTCAATGTCGATTCCCAGAGTCCCACTCCGATCTATGCCCAATTGGACCGCTCGATCCGGGCTGCGATTGCAACTGGGACGCTCGCGCCCGGATCACAGCTGCCGACGGTCAGGCAGCTCGCGGTGGATCTCGCCGTGAACGCAAATACGGTGGCGCGGGTCTACGCCCAGCTCGAGAGGGATGGGATTCTGGAGACTCAACGTGGAGTTGGCACTTTCGTCCGGGCGTCTCCGTCGCCGCAGGCGACGCGGGCACACCGTGAACGCGAGCTGCGAGCACTGATCCAGCGCTTCGTCGGCGACGCGGCGCTGTTGGGATTCACTTTACCAGAGCTAATAAGCCAGCTCAGAGAAGAGGAGAGGAAATAAATGCCAGGCATGGACGAAGTTCTCGCAGCACGCCGCGCGGCGCGGGCTTCACGCGGGCAGGCGCGCACCAACGTCGTAGCGGTCTTCATTCTGATCGTCTCACTCTTGTTGGGAGTCATCCTCACCGCGTCTACCCAGAACCCGGCGTGGCTGATCATCGGAATTCTCGCTGGGATCTTCCTGTCACAGTCTCCGAAGATCGCCAAGCAATGGGAGCGGGCAGTCGTGCTCCGGCTCGGCAAATACACCGGGCTTCGCGGACCTGGGCTCTTCTGGATCACGCCGTTCATCGAGACGGTTACGATTTACGTCGATCAGCGCGTGGTGACGACGAGCTTTGCGGCCGAGGAGACGCTGACCTCCGATACAGTGCCGGTGAATGTCGACGCCGTGCTCTTCTGGATGGTTCATGACTCCGAGAAGGCGGCGCTCGAAGTTCAGGATTACACCCAGGCAGTCAGCTGGGCGGCGCAGACGGGACTTCGCGACATCATCGGACGCACTTCGTTGAGCGAGCTGCTGCGTGGACGCGAACGGATCGAAGCCGAGCTCCAGGCGCTGATAGATCAGCGCTCGAATCCATGGGGTGTAACGGTTCAATCAGTCGAGATGAGGGACATCGTCATCCCGGCTTCACTTCAGGATGCGATGTCACGCGAAGCGCAGGCATCACGCGAAAAATCGGCACGCATCATACTTGGCCAGGCGGAAGTGGAGATCGCGCACCTCTTCTTCGAGGCCGCGAAGTCGTACGAGAACAATCCGACGGCGCTCCATTTGCGCGCAATGAACATTCTGTATGAGGGCCTCAAGGAAAAGGGCGCGCTCATGGTTGTTCCGAGCAACGTCGTCGAGTCGATGGGGCTGGGCGGAATGATGGGAGCCGCGGCGCTGCGTCAACAGGCTACGGGTCAGGTGGCAGCGCCGGCGACATCGGCGGGCTAGCGGGAAGCGGGAAGCGGGAAGCGGGAAAGCGCATCCGAAAGTCGGGTGCGCTTTTCTTTTGTTGAAAACAACTCCGCTATTTTCCCGCGCGCAGCGCCTCGGGCGAGCGCTGGCCCGCGAGTAGCGAAGATGCCGGTGAGCCTTCCGAAAGAAGCTTCGTCACGAAGCGCTGGCCCTCGGAGATTCGCTCGATCTCCACCGCTATCGTATCGACGGCGCTCTCGAGCCTTTCCAGTCGCTGAGCGGTCTCGGTAAATGCGGTCGGTGGGAGTCCTGGCTTGTTGGCTCGCTTCCAAATCGTGCGGGCGAAGCCCATCGTCAGCGGAGCGAGCACGAAGATGATTCCAACAATCGAGATTGCGACTACCTGGCCCGAGCCGAGCCCCGCAACGTCGGGCGAGCGAGTGCTCGCGGCCAATCCAGCGGGGGCGCTCGTAAGCTGCCGGCCCGTCGTGGCTATATCTGACTCGAGCTGAAGCTGCCTCTTGTCGAGGAGCGCGAGGCGATCCTCGAGGCCTTTGATCGCCGTCGGATCCCCCGTCTGCCTGAGTTGAGAGAGCAGTCTCGAACGACGGCCATCCACTGATTCGAGCTGATTGGACAGCTCCTCTCGCTGTGCTTTGATAGCCGCGACTTCTCGCGCCGACATCGGCGTTGTGATCGAAAATGATCCGCCTCCGGCATCCTGAACGACGATGGTCGGGCGCGCTGGGGGAGTCGGGGCCTGGGCTGCCTGTGTCTGCATTGTCATATCTACGAAACGCTCAGCTCAGAGGTTACACCGCAAGACTGCATTGGTCAAAGTATCGGCTGGCAGCTGGGATGTTACGGGTACCGGGCACCGGGTACCGGTTAAAGGTTCAATCGAACTCAAACGCGCTCTTCGGTTGTTCAGAGCCGACGCGGCCGGGCGCGATATCGGCCTTCGCGTACACCTCCGAGATCACCGGCGCGCCGGTCTGTCGCCGAAGGACGGCAATCTTACCGATGTGGGTGAGCGCGTCGGAGATCGGCCCCTGAAACAGCTCCTCGGCGCTCACTCCCATCGGAGCGTCCGATGCGAGATGGCGATCGAGCTCAAGCAATGACGCGTGAAACCGCGCGACCTCATTTCTCCATCGCTGCGGCTTGGATTGGACCCACTCGGAAGTCCCCTGCGCCATTCGAAGTCCCCAGTCGAACAGATCTGCAAGGTGCGACATGATCTGAACGGGAGTGCGTGCACCCTTGCCGAGCTGAAAGTCTCCGAACCCGGGCGGGGCGGCGCGCTCGACCTTTGCGGCCCGGTATGCAATTGTTGCCAACGTATGGCGCAGAAAGGCGCGCTTCGGATCGGTCAGTGCCAATCGGGCTCCTCGGAGAGAGTATCGACGTGGACGCGTCGTGCCGTGGCGTTTCCCGCGATCCGCTGCCAGCCGGCCTTGGTGTTCGTGTGGGCAACCGCAATCTCGAAGCTGTCCGGAGCGAACCAGCGGGCGTGGTTGAAGTCTTCGTCGCAGTCACAGCCTCCGCCACCCGGACCTTTGGCTATAACCGCTCCCGTCGCGAGGTTGCGAACGACGCCGTAGGTCCCCGGGTTTTCAGGCATCGTGTCCTCGCCGACGTACGCGATGTAACGTCCGTCTGGAGACACCAGCACGTCCTGGTACGAAGACCAGACATCCGTTGGAAGCGCAGTCGTCTCGATCCGGTGTTGGCCCAGGCGCAATCTGAAAAACTGGCGTTGCGGGGTCGATGAATCCTCCGACGCCTGCATCAGCCCGATGACGAGCGTATCGCCAACGACGACCGGGGCCGGTGGAATGACATCGCGTATCGTGTCCGCTCCGAGCGGTGAGATCACCTCGATGCGATACACCAGTCCGGTATCCTGCATCATCTGCCACGACTGCGTGAATGTGGAATCGAGGACGTTGATGCGAGTGCGGCTCGCATCGTCGTCGTTCCTGTTGCACGCACCGGCCGTGATCGCGGCCGCGCCAACGAGAAGGACAACTATGCGCGCGCGAGCTGGTCTATCTATCAGCATCTTCCTCTGTAGTTACCGAGACCGCGCCTGGCGTCGGAGCCGTCCTGACCTCTTCCGTGTTCGGCACGATCGGCGGCAGTCCAGCCTGCTTCAGCGCCGCATTGATCGAAGGAAGAATAATGAATTGCCCTCGCATCGCTGAAAGCTGGCGATCGAGCTGCGCCGAGAGGTCATTGAAGACGGTGTACGACTGACTCGTGGGCTTCGCGTCCGCTCCGCCCACTACGCCGGCGAGAGCCGCGATCTTGTTGTTCAGCCGAATCGGATAGTTGAGCGGATCCTGACCGGACTGATTCTTTACCTGATATATCTCGCTCTCGATAGCTGAAAGTCTATCGGTGAGCGACGCCGCGACCTTCGAGAACGCCTCGCGCTTGTTCGCCGGCATCCTCTTCACGCGATCGGCCAGCTGCGCCTTCACGCTTCGAATCGTCTTGACCGCGTCGTTCGCCTGGCTTGTCTTCTCGCGGATGCGCATCAAAAAGTCGAACTGCTCGCGGAGATCGGCGTCGGTCGCGGTGGTGCGCGGGTCTTTAACGAGATTGAGCGGCTGACGGTAGCTCTGGCCGTTGACGTTCAGTCGTACCGTGTAAGTGCCCGGTAGAATTACGGGACCCGCGATGCCACCCGCCCACATGATCATGTTCTGGAATACCGAGGCGTCCGGATAGCGGAGATTCCACGCGAACATGTTGAGACCCGCTTTATTCGCCACGCGTGGTGGCGGAGGACGCCTCGGCGGACCGTCGTCGCCCGCGGATTCCTCACCCCGCGCCTCGGAGCGTGTGGTGGTGTCGGGTGTTTGTCCCGCGCGCCGCAGACTGTCGTTGCGCGCGGTACGGATACTGTCGCCGCGAATCGAATCGGTCGCGGCAGCTGGATCCTGCTGACTCGTGAAGCTCCGAATCACCTTTCCTTGCGCGTCTAGAAAGTCCATCGTGACGACCTGCCGCGGTTGAGCGAGCCAGTAGTACACGACTGCCCCGGCGGGCGGGTTTGCGCCTGTTGGATGTCCGCCGGCCGCGCCATTTCCGCCGCCGCCGCCAAATCCGGCGCGATAAACTTTTCGCGGCCTGAACAAGTATGCCGGTGTGCGCGCGATGTCGGGATGCAGCTGCCTGAGCGCCGAGAGATCGTCGAGTATCCAGAAGGAGCGGCCGTGCGTGGCGGCGATGAGATCGCCCTCCTTGATGGCCAGGTCGTGCACGGGAACGATCGGGAGATTGCGTCGAAGCGTCTGCCAGTTCGCGCCGTCATCGAAGGAAACCCAGACGCCGCGTTCCGTACCGGCGTAAAGCAGCCCTGCCCGCTCCGGATCTTCGCGCACGACGCGTGTGAATTCGGTCACAGGTATTCCATTCGTGATCGGAGTCCACGTCGCTCCGTAGTCGGACGTCTTGTACAGATAGGGCTTCATGTCGTCGACCTGGTACCGATTCGCCGCGAGGTACGCCGTTCCGGGCGCGAAGTTCGACGCGTCGATCATCGAAATTCGCGCCCACTCCGGAAGTCCCGCCGGCGTGACGTTCTTCCACGTCTTTCCGCCGTCGCGCGTAACGCTGACGATGCCGTCGTCCGACCCAGCCCAGATCACGCCCGCCTGCTTGGGCGACTCGGCGATCGTGAATACCGTCGCGTAGTACTCGACTGATGTCTGATCCTTGGTGATCGGCCCGCCCGATGCGCCGAGCGTGCGCGGATCGTGCCGGGTGAGGTCGGGACTTATCGGCTTGAACGTCTGGCCTTCGTCATCCGACTGGAAGATCACGCTGCTCCCGACGTACATCCTCCCCGGATTGTGGGGCGAGAGGACGATCGGGTACGTCCACTGGAAGCGATACTTCGCGTCCGCGGCGTCATGCCCCATTGGATTGTTTGGCCACGGGTTCACGTCGCGCTCGAATCCGGTGGTGATGTCCTTGTGCGTGAGAAGGCCGCCGTACGATCCCGCGAATACCACGTCGGGAGAATCCGCACGCACGGCGATGTATCCGCTCTCGCCGCCACCGACGTCGTACCAGTCGCCGATGTCTATCCCGCCGTTCTTCCTGCTCGGACCGCAAAGGGTCGAGTTGTCCTGCTGTGCGCCGCAAACGCGATACGGGAAATGGTTGGTCGTGACGACGTGGTAGAATTGCGCCGTGGCCTGGTCCTCCTCCGACCACGCTTTGCCGCCGTTGAACGACACGTTCGCCCCACCGTCGTTCGCTTCGATCATGCGCTGCGCATCGTTTGGAGCGATCCAGAGGTCATGATTGTCGCCATGCGGCACCTGAATGGCGCGAAAGGTCTTCCCGTTGTCCGTGGACCGGTACATTCCGGTGTTCAGCACGTAGACGGAGTTCTCGTCCTTTGTATCGGCGAAGATTCTCGTGTAGTACCACGCGCGCTGGCGGAGCTTGCGATCGGAGTTGGTGCGCGTCCACGTCGCTCCGCCATCCATCGACCTGAAAACTCCGCCGGAATCGGCTTCGATGAGTGCCCAGACATGATTTGGGTTCACGGGAGAGATGGCGAGTCCAATGTTCCCGATCACACCCTGTGGCAGACCCGCGTTGCGGGTGATTTCCGTCCAGTGTTCGCCGCCGTCTGTCGTCTTGAAGATTCCGCTACCGGCTCCTCCGGAGACCAGCTGCCAGGGAGTGCGCCATGCTTGCCAGAACGCGGCGTAGAGCGTCTGCGGATCCTTTGCATCCATGACCAGATCGGTTATGCCTGTCGAGTCATTGCGGTATAGAATCTTTCTCCAGCTCTTGCCGCCGTCGGTGGTCTTGTAAACCCCGCGCTCGGCGTTTGGCCCGAAGACGTGTCCCTGTGCGCCGACATACGCGATGTCCGGATTTGTGGGATTCACCCGCACGCGGGATATCTGGCGCGTTTCCGTGAGGCCGAGTGACGTCCACGTTTTTCCGCCATCGCTGGTGCGCCAAACGCCATCGCCGTGGGAGACGTTTCCACGGATGGGATATTCGCCGCCTCCTACGTATACGATGTCCGGATTCGATTCACTGATTCCGATGGCGCCAATCGTTCCACCGAAGTACTTGTCGGTGATTGGAGCCCAGGTGATTCCGCCGTCGGTCGTCTTGAACACTCCACCACCGGTCGTCCCGAAGTAGTACTCGTTGGGACGCACGCTCGAGCCCGCCACAGCGACTGATCGGCCGCCGCGAAATGGTCCGATCTCGCGCCAGCGAAGCGCGGCGAAGACCGCCGTGTCGTATGGCGCCGAAGTGGGGCCCGCGCGACGGGGGAGCGGTATGCCCGGCTGCTGCGAAATCGCCGTGCACGGGAGGCAGGATGTGACAGTAAGTCCTGCGCTGACGAGGAGGCGAAGGGCGCTAATTCTCACGAATGATCTCTCCGGCGGACGGGTTGGTCGGGCGCTACTATGTAGCAGTCCGGCGAACCAAACGGCAAGTGCTCACCCTGAGGCAGAGGCGAGCGATTCCTACCTGAGAAAACGACCGGCGAGCTGCGCGAGCCGCTCGTCACCCTCTTCCTCGGCCCTGGTGAGTATCCGCTCCACGAATGGCCGGAGGCGCTTCTCGCCCCAGTAATATCCCGTTGCGCTTTCGGCGCTCCCGGTGTCGCCCGCGCGCGCCGCTTCGAGAAGCGCTTCAGCCGCGGCCTCGTCAAAACCGGGATCGGTGCGGGCCGGAAGCGAGTAGCGCTTTCCCGGATCGCCCCAACTGCTCGTATCTTCCTTCACAAACGCGCGCGACATGGATTTGGCCTCGACGAATATCACGAAATGTCGCAGCTTTCACGCCGCTATCACGGGACTTGCAGGTTATTGCTGCAAACCCAACAAAAAGTGGAGGACGGATGAGACAGGAATCCTTTGAGGAGGAGCAGGAAGCGCTCGACCCGCATCGCCGGGAAGAGCGAGACCTCGCCGCGCTGGAGATTTCGGGACGGCTAAGACAGAAGGCGGTGCTCCTCACTGGGCGGGAATCGAGTGCCCAGCTCGACGATCTGCTAACCGCCGTCGATCGGTTCGAGGCGGCTGTGATCGCGAGAGGAGGAGACCTCCTGGTGAACTCTCCGACCTCTCATCCACCTGAGGATCCGGATTTCGTAATTCCGCAACGCGTTCCCGGCGAAGACGCCGAGGCGTACTCGGCGCGGATCAACGAGGCGGCGGAGCGACTGGAAAAAGCAGACTTCTAGAAGCCGGGTTCGTGGTGAATAACGCGACTGGCAGGAGCATCCGCTGGGCGCAGGCCGGCCTGCTGACGAACGCAGTGCTGGTTCTCGTCAAGCTTGTCGCGGGCATTGTCGGACACGCCAACGCGCTCGTCGCGGACGCCGTCGAGTCCTCCGCCGACATCTTCTCGTCGCTCATCGTCTGGATGGGGCTCAGCATTGCCGCCCGTCCCGCCGACGAAGACCATCCATACGGACACGGCAAAGCGGAGCCGCTGGCCGCGGCGGTCGTGTCACTCATGCTGCTCGGTGCCGCGGTCGGAATCTCGATCATTGCGATCAGAGAGATTGTGACGCCGCACCATCTGCCGGCTCCCTTCACGCTCTTCGTAGCCGCGGGTGTGATCGCCATAAAGGAAATTCTTTACCGGCGGGTGTCGCGCGTCGGGAAAGAGATTGGAAGCACCGTCGTCACCGCCGACGCCTGGCATCATCGCGCGGACGCGATCAGCTCTCTCGCCGCGTTCATTGGAATCAGCATCGCGCTCATCGGGGGTCGTGGCTGGGAGGCGGCGGACGATTGGGCCGCACTCGTTGCCGCAATTGTCGTGGCGATAAATGGAATTCGTACGCTCCGTCCGGCAATCTCCGGCCTGATGGACGAGGCGCCCGACCGCACGGTGAAGGAGCGCGCCGTCCATGCAGCCTCTGGCGTCGACGGTGTCCTCCGCGTCGAGAGCCTCAACGTGCGCAGCTCGGGAATTGGATTTTTCGTGGACGTTCACGTCAAGGCCGATCCGACAATCTCACTCGAGGCCGCACACGAGATCGCGGCGACGGTGAAATACGCGATTCTCGAGGCGATCCCCAGCGTCGTGAGCGTGCTGGTGCACATGGAGCCGTTCCGGGAGGATGCGTTGATGACCCTGCCGGCGTTGTAGGGCGTGAAGCGGGAAGCGGGAGCGACTTACTAGTCGCCGTCCCGCTTCCAGTCGCCGCTTTTTCCGCCGCGTTTCTCTGTGAGATGGACGGCGGAGATCTCCATGCCGCGATCGAGTGCTTTGGCCATGTCGTAAATGGTGAGCAACGCAACGGTTACTGCGGTGAGCGCTTCCATCTCGACGCCCGTCGGTCCTTTTGTCGACGCCCACGCCGAGACGCGCAGCCCGGGCAAGGCACGGTCGATATCGATGTCCACTCCGACATCGCTCAGCATCAGCGGGTGACAGAGGGGAATCAGCTCGGAGGTTTTCTTCGCGGCCATGACTCCCGCGATGCGGGCTGTTCCAACGACGTCCCCCTTGGACACGACATTTCCCTCAATCGCGTCGAGCGCGTGCGCGTTCATCGTGATCGATCCTTCAGCACGCGCCGTACGTGCAGTGTCGCTCTTCGAGCCGACATCTACCATGCGAGCGCCTCCCTCCGCGTCGGTGTGCGTGAGATTCTTCATGCGACCGGCGTTCCAGGGTTAGTCATCGCAGCGTCATGGACAGATCCCTAATCAGTCTCGCCGTGATTGCCTGGGGATTCACATTTCCGCCTGCCTGCGTCTGAGCGAGGAGCACCGCATCGACCGCTTTGCTCGCGGCGGCCGCGGCGGAGTCATCCTTCCTGTGCAGCGCGTCGCGAACCCGTTCACCGAGAAGATCGACGAGCGCGTTCAGCGTATCCGTGAATGCGCCGCGAGCTCCAGCAGAGCCCTGTCCAAGCGCGGTCGAATAGTGTGTGGCGCGGCGGGCGCTCGTTGCGGCGTCGATGATCCTGCGCGCGCTCAGCGTGGCTTTCGCTTCATCACCGCCAGTAAGCAGACGGCCGGGTGCGCCCGCGGCCGCGCGCACCCGTTCGTTGCTGGTGCCCTTCGATTCCTTGTCGAGCACTTTCTTGATGACTGGATCTTCGACGAACGATCGCACGGCGGCATCCGGCACGAGAGGAACGCGTACCGTCACCACGCGCGATCGGATTGTCGGCAGCAGCGCGCCCGGCTCGCTCGATGTAAGAATGATGGTGGTATCGGCTGGCGGCTCCTCGAGGAGCTTCAGAAATGCATTGGCGGCCATGTCAGAGCCTTCCTGAGGTACCATGCGCTCCGCATCTCCGATGATGAGAACTTTGCGCCGCCCCATCGCCGGAGTCTTGGCTGCGTGCTGCACGAGTGATCGAACGGTGGCCACGTAGATGCCCTCGCTTCCCGATGGCGCCGCGTAGAGCCCGCCATTGCTGGCGCGCTCGGCTATTGCTTCGGCGTAATCGTCGCCAACCTGCTCCAGGTCCGGATCCGCATCCTTGAGGCGCGGTCGAGGAAACACCCAGTGAAGATCCGGATGGGTCAGATTGAGAACATATCGGCACGCTGTGCACGCTCCACACGGAGAGCTCGGCTCAGTGCACATGAGACGTTGTGCGAGCCAGATCGCGAGGCGCTGCTTGCCTATTCCGCGTGCGCCCTGAAAGAGAAGGCTGGCGGGAAGCGTTCCGGCGCTCACGCTCGCGGAGAGTCGGTGGCGGAGCGGTTCGTGTCCGTAGAGTTCGACGATTGGCACAAATCAAATATGGTCAGCTGGTTCGGGTACCGGACACCTGGCACCGGGTAACGGAAGTATTGGCATGTTTTCTGACCAGTTACTTAGCGACAGATTCAACGTGAACCGCAACAGGAGATATGCATGTCCAACCAGCTGAGCGGGCGCAAAGTCGCCTTCCTGGCCACCGACGGAGTGGAGCAAGTCGAGTTCACCGCGCCATGGAATGCGCTAAAGCAGGCTGGCGCCGACGTGATCCTTCTCTCCGACAGGTCGGGGGAGATCCAGGCGATGAATCACGACGAGAAGGGAGAGAAGTTTCCGGTTAACGGAACCGTGTCCGCCGCCAGCGCCCGCGACTTCGACGCTCTCGTGCTCCCGGGTGGCGTGGCGAACCCCGACAAGCTGCGGACCAACGCCGACGCCGTGAAGTTCGTGCGGGAATTCATGGAGGCGGACAAACCCGTGGCCGCGATCTGCCACGGGCCATGGCTCCTGGTGGAAGCCGATGCGCTTCGTGGAAGAACGATTACGTCATGGCCGAGCCTGGAGACCGACGTGAAGAACGCGGGGGGCGCGTGGGTGGACAAGCCGGTGCAGCTGGATCAGAAGCTGCTAACGAGTCGCAAGCCGGAAGATCTGCCGGCGTTCTGCGCAAAGCTGGTTGAGCTGCTTCAAACCGCGATCGACGAGCGTCGACTGGACAAAATGGTCGAACAGAGCTTTCCGGCCAGCGACCCGTTGCCCGGACCGATCGCTTTGGGGTAGTACAAACGACCGTCTGTTAGCGCACGCTTGCTTTGCGGTGCAAAGTACTTGACAGACAACAGTCCAATACCTAACTTCGGCTCATGGCCTCGGTCACACCACTTCATCGCGAACCAGCTGCGGAACCGCCCGCGCTCCACGCGCGCGCGATGGACAATCTCGCGTTCATTCGGGACACCATGGAGGCGGCCGGGGCGTTCACTGCCGTGTCGGGGTGGGGAATGGTCGCGGTGGGCACGATCGCGGCGGTGGCAGCGGCCGTAGCATCGTCCCGACACTCGCCCGTCCAGTCGCTCTATGTCTGGCTCGGCGCCGCTGTGCTCGCGACCATCATAATGTTGTGGGCGATCGTGCGGAAAGCGCGCAAGGCACGGATGCCGCTTCTCTCCGGACCTGGACGCAAATTCGTTCTCAGCTTCTCGCCGCCGATGTTTGTCGGCGCGCTAATCACCATCGTGCTCTACCGCGCCGGCCTGCCGGAGACCATCCCCGGAATGTGGCTGCTTCTCTATGGAACCGCGGTCGTCGCGGGTGGCGCGTTCTCAGTGAAGATCGTGCCGGTCATGGGGATCTGCTTCATGCTCGCGGGCACGCTTGCGCTTTTTACACCAACATCGTGGAATGATTGGATCATGGCTGCCGCCTTTGGAGGTTTGCATATCGGGTTCGGTATTCCCATTGCCCGGAGGCACGGTGGCTAAGCACGGAACAGCGCGAGACGACCGGAGGCCGGGCGTGGGTGATTTGCGGACAGTTCGCGGCAAGTCTGAGATACGTTCGTCCACATCGTCGCGCGCCGATGCTCTCGATCGCCTGATTCACGAACGCCTGCGGCTGGGCATCGTGAGCGCGCTCGCGGTCAACGATTCGCTCAGCTTCAGCGACCTCAAGAAGCTCATGAACACGACCGACGGCAATTTGAGTGTCCACGCGCGGAAGCTCGAGGAAGCCGAGTACATCTCGTGCACCAAATCGTTCGAAGGCCGGATGCCGAAGACGCAGTACAGACTCACCCCGGCGGGCCGGCGCGCCCTCGAGCGTTATCTCGACCATATGGAAGCGCTGATACGCGCCACCCGGGAGCGCTGAGAAAGTGTCCGCAATGAAGCACGCGCACGCCCGAGCAAGCCAGCGCACTTTTGCGCAATCGGGAATTCACGTTGCAATCATCATGGATGGCAACGGCAGATGGGCGAATTCGAGGGGCCGGCCTCGCACCGCTGGCCACATTGCCGGCGCGCGCGTGGTGCGGAAGATCGTCGAAGCCGCGCCCGATTGTGGAATCGGTATGCTCACGCTGTATGCATTCTCCGCCGACAACTGGGCGCGTCCGTCGAGAGAAGTTGCGCTCCTGATGCGCCTCTTCAGGCGATACCTTGTCGCTGAAACCGATCGGTGTGTGACCAATGACGTCCGCATGCGAATCATCGGCAGGCGGGATCGCATTCCGGCCGAGCTGCTGCGCTCGATTCTCGCCGCGGAAGATGCGACGCGACATGGCACGCGACTCGATCTTCGCATCGCCGTCGATTATTCCGCGCGCGACGCGATGGTGCGCGCCGCCGAAATGCTTCGCGGCACGGACCCGATCACGCGCGAGACGCTGTCGCGCGCGATGTGCGACGTCGACCACTGGACCGGTGAGTGCCGCGATGTCGATCTCCTGATCCGCACCGGCGGTGAGCAGCGGCTCAGCGACTTCCTTCTGTGGGAGTGCGCGTACGCGGAACTGTACTTCACGGATCGTCGTTGGCCGGATTTCACGGCCGCCGACCTCGAGCAAGCCGTCAAGGCGTTCCACTCGCGAGAGAGACGGTTCGGGACAGTTCCAGAAGCTGCTGCTGGCTGACGCAGGGCCCCAGACCGCGGTACTTAACTGAAGACTGCGGGCCTGCTGCGAAGACTACCCTAGGCGGCCTTGCGGGCAGCGAGCCAAAGCCCGGAGCTTTCCCGCCCCCTTAACAACCGAAATAAACGTGCGTCTACCTCTACAGCCGCTCGCACTTCCGCGCGTGGCCGTTAACAGTTGTGGAGGTTCCTAAATGTTGAAAGTTCGTACCCTGGCGCTTGGCGCCCTGTTGGTCGTTGGAGTTGCGGGCGTCTCCGCAGCTCAGTCAACAACGACCCCCCGTACCCGTGCCGATAGCGGCGCGTATCACCGTGGCGGCCAGATGGGCGCGCGTCGGGCCGGTGGTCGTGAAGGTTTTGGTCGTGATCTCAATCTGACCGAAGCGCAGAAGACGCAGATGAAGGCGATCCGTCAGAAGTACCAGCCGCAGAATGAGGCGCTTCGGACGCAGTCCAAGCCGTACATGGATGCAGCGCGTGCTGCGCGTCAGAAGGGTGACACGGCAACGGCCCGCACCAACATGGAGAAGGCTCGCCAGATCATGCAGGGCGGCCAGACATATCGGACCCAGGAGAATGCGGAGATTCGCGCAATCCTGACGCCCGATCAGCAGGCCAAGTGGGACGCCCACCAGAAGGCAGCCGCTGGTCATCGCGGCAAGGGTTGGGCTGGCAAAGGCAAGAAGTAAGAAGCAGAACCTCGCAGAACTCAGAAAGCCCTCGGTGTCCATGACACCGGGGGCTTTCTGCTTTTCGCTCGCAAGACT
>DASXYR010000465.1:0-18726 GCA_036502385.1 Gemmatimonadaceae bacterium | reverse complement strand
GGGGAAACTCACGGTCCTCATGATCACGGCCTTCGTCGACATGCTCGGACTGGCGATGATCATCCCCCTCCTCCCGTTCTACGCAACCGAGATGGGCGCCTCCGCGACCGTCGTCGGTGTTTTGATCGCCGCTTTCTCGATCGCCCAGCTGGCCAGCGCGCCGTTGTGGGGCCGGTTTTCTGATCGATACGGACGTCGCCCAGGCCTCCTTGTCGGCCTGCTGGTCTCAGCGGTCGCGTACGTCATCTTCGCCTACGCGGGCACACTCTGGCTGCTTCTCATCTCCCGGGTCGTACAAGGGCTCGGGGGTGGCACCATCGGGGTCGTTCAGGCCTACGTCGCCGACGCCAGCGACCCGAAGGACCGCGCGAAGAGCCTCGGCTGGCTATCAGCCGCAACGAGCCTCGGCGCCGTCGTGGGGCCTGCCATTGGCTCAGCCCTGATTCATTGGGGACGCCATGCCCCGGGAATCGCTTCGGCCATTTTCTGTGTTCTGGTAAGCATTTTCGCCGGCGTCTATTTGCGCGAGTCACGCCAGGAGATGACGACCACCGGCGAGCACGGACTGGTACCGGAATCCAGCGGCACGGCGGTTTGGAGCGTCATCGCGCGCCCGAAGGAGCCTGCCCAACGACTCATTTGGATCTACGCGATCGCGATTGGCGCATTCTACGGCACGGTGCCGACCCTTCCGCTGATCCTTGCGCGTCGACTCCCGATCACCGAAGGAAACGTCGGCTACTTCGTGATGTACCTGGGCGCAATGGGAGTTGTGGTGCGCGCTGGGCTGCTCGGGCGGATGATCGAATGGCTGGGCGAACCCCAATTGACCCGCCTTGGGCTGATCCTCCTTTCGGCCGGACTCGCACTCATCGCCGCGGTACATTCTTATCTAACATTGATCATTTCGCTCACGCTGATGCCGCTGGGGACAGCGTTCGTGTTTCCCTGCGTTACGGCGATGCTGTCCAGGGTCGTTCCGAGCAGGAACCGCGGACTGTATATGGGGGTCCAGCACACCTTTGGCGGAGTCTCACGCGTCTTTTTCCCCCTCGCCGCGGGCGTTGCAATGGACCACCTGGGGCTCGGATTCCCCTTCGTCGTCGCGGGGGTTCTGGTACTCGGAACTCTCGGTTTGACCACCTCGATGGAAGATTATGCCGCCCCGCGCGCGCATTCGGTGACCTAGGCTCCGGGCTCGGCGCTATGGTCGGCTGATGCCGACCCCCGTCGAACGTAAGGCGCTCCTGTTTTTTTCGACGGTTCTGGTCCTCGGCGCCTCTACCCGAGCCTACCGGACCCTCCACGGCCGGACGCCGGCAGATTCCCGAGCTCGTTGGGCGCTCGAGCACCAGATCAAAGCTGCGGATTCGGCGCGACACGCCGGCCTGCGCAAGCCCAAGCGGGAAAAGAAGGAGAAGCCGCCTGCCAAGCCTGTCGGACCAGTCGATCTGGACGTTGCGAGCGCGAAGGAAATTGAGTCCCTGAAGTACATAGGCCCAGCGCTCGCGAAGCGAATCGTGGCCGATCGTGATTCGCTCGGTCCCTTCGGCTCGATCGAGGGTCTGAAGCGCGTGAAAGGAGTCGGTTCCTCTATGGTAGAAAAGCTTCGCTCTACCGTAACCTTCTCCCTCGTCCCGCGTCCTAACAACGAAGTCATATCCAGGCCATCCGAACTGCCAAAAGCACGCAGGAAGCCTCACCGGAGGGACATGCGTCCTTGACAGCTCCTGCCGCCAAAGCGCCGAGAATCGGCGATCTGCTCTTGAGAGAAGGCCTGGTCACACAAGACCAGCTGAACAAGGCTCTTGCCGAGCAGAGAAACAATGGCTCACGCGTGGGCTACGCGCTGGTCAAGCTTGGTTTCGTCAAGGAAACCGACCTCACCAGAATGCTTGCGCGGCAGCACAAGATGCCCGCCGTCGACCTGACAAAGTTCCAGGTCGATCCCCGCATCGCGAAGCTCATTCCTGGTGAGCTTGCGCTGAAGCACAGCGTGCTGCCGCTCAAGCGCGACGGAAGGACGCTGACCGTCGCCATGTCCGACCCGGCATCGATGTCGGTGCTCGACGACATCAAGTTCATCACCAGACTCGACATCTTCCCGGTCATCGCTGGCGAGTTCACACTCCGCAACGCGATCGAGAAATTCTACGAGTCTGGCGAAGCCCAGATGGAAAGTCTGCTCAATGATATCGTCGACGATGACGTCGAGATCCTCGAGAGCGAGAACGAGAACACGGCTGACAACGGTGCCGCGCTTATCGACGAGGCACCGGTTGTAAAGCTGATCAACGCCATCATGACCGACGCGCTCAAGAAAGGCGCGTCCGACATCCACTTTGAGTGCTTCGAGAAGGAGCTCCGCGTCCGGTATCGTATCGATGGCGCCCTCCACGAGATCATGCGGCCGCCGATCAAGATGCGGCCCGCGCTCATCTCCCGCTTCAAGATCATGGCGAGCCTCAACATCGCCGAGCGCCGCGTTCCGCAGGACGGCCGCATCAAGCTGAAGATCGGAAAGAAGGTCATCGACTTCCGTGTTTCCACCCTGCCTACCCTGTTCGGCGAAAAGGTCGTGCTCCGTATTCTCGACAAGGGCAACCTGACGCTCGACCTGCAGACGTTCGGTATCGAGCCTCGCGCCGAGCGTGAATTGATGGAAGCGATATCGAATCCATACGGGATGGTGCTCGTCACCGGTCCGACGGGTTCCGGCAAGACGACGACGCTTTATTCGGCTCTGTCGAAGATCAACAACATCGACGTCAACATCATGACCGCCGAAGACCCGGTCGAATACAACCTCTTCGGCATCAATCAGGTTCTGGTGCGGACCGAGATCGGAATGACCTTCGCCGCGGCGCTGAAGGCGTTTCTACGACAGGATCCTAACATCATCATGTTGGGAGAAATTCGAGACCTGGAGACGGGCGGCATCGCCATCAAGGCCGCCCTCACCGGTCACCTCGTGCTCTCGACTCTGCACACGAACTCGGCCCCCGAGACCATTACGCGTCTCATGGACATGGGCATCGAGCCATTCAACGTCGCCTCGGCGCTCAACCTCGTCCTCGCCCAGCGCCTCGTGCGGCGCGTTTGCAGCAAATGCGCCGAGGCCTACAAGATGGACCCGGCGGAGATTTCCGGTGCAAAGATCGGCGGCGGTGTGACGCTGCGCGATATGCACTTCACCGACATGGCGCTCAGCGACGCGAAAGGCCGGGCAACAGACGCCGCGAAGCCGTTTATGGACCAGATCACTCTCGATACCAAGATGGAAGAGCTTCCCGTCTTCCGCGGCAAGGGATGCGAGCAGTGCGACGGCTCGGGGCTCAAGGGACGTCAGGGACTCTACGAAGTCCTGAATATGACTCCCAGACTCAGAAAGCTGATCATGACGAGCGCTGGCGCCGCCGAGATTCAGAAGGTCGCCATCGAAGAGGGAATGCTCACGCTCCGCATGGATGGCTGGCTGAAGGTGCTGAAGGGGATTTGTCCCCTTGAACAGGTTGTCCGCGAAACCGCGGCGTAATCTTTAACTCTCGAATCGACAGCTGATGACATCCTTACCGTTTATCGACACCTCTGCTCCATCCGCTCCGCCGCCCCCGCAGGGAATCAACCTGCGCGGCCTGCTGGAGGAGATGGTCTCCCGCAACGCGTCCGACCTGCACATCGTAGCCGGCGAGCGTCCAAAGCTTCGCGTAGACGGCGACATAACGAATTCGGGAGTGGAGTACATGCTCTCGCCGAAAGACACGCTTCAGATCGCTTATTCTGTGCTCACCGAGCAGCAGAAAAAACGGTTCGAGCTCGACGACGAGCTGGATTTCTCGTTCGGCATTCAGAATCTGGCGCGCTTCCGCGGCAACGTGTTCAAGCAGCGTGGATGCGTGTCGATGGTCGTCAGACAGATCCCGTTCGCGATCAAGACGTTCGATCAGCTTGGATTGCCCGGCGCAATCGCGAAGATGGCGGAAAAGCCGCGTGGACTCGTGCTTGTGACTGGGCCTACCGGCTCCGGTAAGTCGACGACACTGGCGGCGATGATCGACAAGATCAATCGCGAGCGTAAGGGCCACATCATCACCGTCGAAGATCCGATCGAGTTCATCCACAAGCACCAGGGCTGCATCATCAACCAGCGCGAGATTGGAAGCGATACCAAGTCGTTCGCCAACGCCCTCAAGTATGCGCTCCGCGAAGATCCGGACGTCATTCTGGTCGGTGAAATGCGTGACCTGGAGACGATCGCTGCTGCGCTCACGATCGCCGAGACGGGTCACCTCGCCTTCGCCACGCTGCACACGAATTCCGCGGCCGAAGCCATCAATCGTATCATCGACGTCTTCCCGTCGCACCAGCAGTCCCAGGTCCGCGCGCAGCTCGCATTCGTGCTCGAGGGCATCGTCACCCAGACGCTCCTTCCGAAGGCGCAGGGGAAGGGACGCGTGATGGCGGCCGAGATCCTCGTTGTGACGCCTGCGATCCGTGCCCTCATTCGTGACGACAAGGTCCACCAGATCTACTCGTCGATGCAGTCAGGAAAGAAGTTCGGCATGCAGACGCTGAACGACGCGCTGTACGCGCTCTATATGAACCGGGAAGTTGCGGCAGACGAGTGTCTGCGTGTGAGCGGCGATCCGATCGAGTTCCAGCGCATGATTGGACAGTTGGACCTCACGGACGACAGCAATGGGACGAAGCAACCCGGCGGCAAGCCGACAGCTACGCGTGGCCCGGTGTCGGGCTCACCAGCCAAACGTTAAGAGGATCAGTCAATGGCCACCTTCACATACACGGCGAGAGCATTTAACGGCGATCTGCGCACTGCGACGATCGATGCTTCGTCTCGCGATGATGTAATTGCGCAGCTCAGAAAGCAGCGGTTGAGTGTCGTCAAGATCGATCAGGATGCCTCGAAGAAAATCGGCAAAGGGGCGATCAAGACGCGCGACGTCGTCATCTTCACACGTCAGTTCTCGACCATGATCAACTCGGGTCTGCCACTCGTGCAGGCCCTCACGATTCTGGCGGAGCAGACCGACAACAAGGCCCTGGCGGAAGTCACCAGGAAAGTGGTTTTCGACGTCGAGTCGGGAAACACCGTTGCAGATGCGCTCTCCAAGCATCCCCGGGCGTTCACCAACCTGTACGTGAACATGGTCGCCGCCGGTGAAGCCGGCGGTATTCTCGACACGATTCTCCTGCGTCTCGCGACGTTCCTTGAAAAGAACGACGCGCTGGTGAGAAAGGTGAAGGGAGCCATGATCTACCCTGCCGTCATCATGGGCGTGGCCGGCATCGCAGTCGTGACCCTGCTCATCTTCGTCATCCCGGTGTTCGCGGGAATGTTTGCTTCCGCAGGCCAGGCCCTGCCACTCCCGACACGCCTCGTGATCGGAGCATCAGGGTTCCTCAAACACTACTGGTGGATAATTGGAGCGGTAATCATTTCCGGCAGCTACTTCGGAAAGAAATACTACGCCACCTCGAACGGTAAGCTGGTCATCGATCGAGCGATGCTGCACGCGCCGGTTCTGGGCGATGTGCTCCGCAAGTCCTCCGTGTCACGCTTTACCCGTACGCTTGGCACGCTGATCAGCTCCGGCGTCAGCATTCTCGAAGGTCTCGAGATTACGGCAAAAACTGCTGGCAACCGCGTGATCCAGGACGCCATCATGCAATCGCGCTCGTCGATCGCCGGCGGTGATACGATCGCCCAACCGCTCCAGAAGTCGAAGGTCTTTCCGCCCATGGTCATCTCGATGATCGCCGTCGGCGAGCAGACCGGTGGACTGGACGAGATGTTGTCCAAGATCGCCGACTTCTATGACGAAGAAGTTGACTCAGCTGTGAGCAACCTCCTCTCACTGCTCGAGCCGATCATGATCGTCTTCCTCGGCGTGGTTGTCGGTGGAATGGTCGTGGCCATGTACCTGCCGATCTTCGACATGGTCAACGCTGTTCAGTAGCATTCTGGTCGGACAAAAAAAGAGCGGCCTGTCGAGAGACAGGCCGCTCTTTTTTCATTCATCCGACGCAGTTGCGCCGTCGGAGTGCTACCACATGATGCCGACGGTGAGCGGAACGAAGCTCACTGAGCCACCATTGGGACCGCCGACGTTGTTCACGCGGTTGTACCGCGCCTCCACGAACGTCTCGAAGCTGCTGCTCAGCGGAATCTTGACACCGCCTCCGATGTTGAAGCCGAAGTCATTCTCCGCGTTGCCGTTTCCGATCCCGGTCAAGGCCGCACTCGGACGGTAGAGTCCTGCGCCGCCGATTACATATGGCGTGAATCCGGCCGCTGGCAGGGCCAGCGTGGCATTGGCGGTGAATGCCGGGATGTTGATGTTGCCGCCACCACCCTGCAACCCAAACTCATTGTACGCGGCCTCGAATCTCAGGCCTATAGGCGATGCGTACGGCTTCACGCCTACGGCAACCGCGATGTTGTAGCCAGTGTTCGTGGTATTGCCGAGATCGCTGAGCGGGAACGCGATTCCGCCGGACGCGCCAATCTGAAAGCCCGGCAACTGTGCGCGTGCACTCGGCGCCGTCGCGACAACCGCAATCACTGCCACAGCCGCTGAAAGAATAAATCTCTTCATCATGTCTCCAAGGTTATGGATGGCTGATACCTGCCACGCCTGGTGTACCCTCCTGGATTGATGCCTGTTCCGAAAAACAGCTGTGATGCGGAGCTCAACTGCGCATTGCGCGTTTGGCATCAACAGAGCAATGGTTGACTGCGTACTGCGCGGGAGTGTTTGTGGAAATAACAAGAAGATCACAGTAGGTCGATCTCCTCGAGATCGTGTGGCGCGAGTCGCCACTCCGCCGCTGCGGCGTTGCTTCTTATCTGATCCGCCGATGTCGCGCCGGCAATAACCGACGCGACGACCGGGTGCGCGAGAAGCCATGAGAACGCCAGCTCGAGCAACGTGCGCCCTCGCGATCCCGCGAAAGTGATGAGTGCTTCCACTTTGTCGAGATTATCCGCCGTCACGAGCTTGGCGTACCGCTCGAACTTCGCGATGCGCGTGCCCTGCGGAATCGGTTGTCCCTTCCGGTATTTCCCTGTCAGCAGTCCGCTCGCAAGCGGAAAAAACGGAAGAAACCCGAGTCCGAGCCGCTCGCATTCCGCGAGCACGCCGTCCTCCGGTTCACGATGCAGAAGACTGTACTCGTTCTGAACGGTGACAAAAGGCACTGATCCCTGCTGCGCCGCGCTGGCGTCCTCGGACTCGCGCAGCTGCGGAACCGAAAAATTGGAACAGCCGATCTCGCGCACTTTGCCCGCCTTCACCAGGTCGTCGAGCGCGCCAAGCGTCTCCGCTATCGGGACCTCGGGATCTGGAAGGTGCTGCTGATAGAGATCGACGTAGTCCGTGTTCAATCGCTTCAGGCTCGCATCCAGAGCCACGCGCACGTACTCTGGCCGCGCACCGCGTCCCTGTCCCGCCATGTCGTTGCCGAACTTCGTGGCGATGAATACCTGATGCCTGCGTCCGGCGAGGAAACGTCCCACCAGCTCCTCGCTCTTGCCGTTCGCGTACATGTCGGCGGTATCGAAGAAGTTTACGCCTGCGTCGAGAGCGGCTCCAATTACTTCTCCTGAACGCTTCTCGTCGATGCGCATCCCGAAATTGTTGCACCCCAGTCCGACCACAGAGACTGCGAGGGATCCGATCTTTCGAGTTTCCACCAGTTACTCCTTCCTGTCCGCGAGCGCGAAGGCATCGGCAATGAGCTCGTACGAGCGCCGTCTTGCCCGATGGCTGTGAGTGATCGTGACGATCATGAGCTCCTCTGCGCCGTATTCCTCGCGGATGGCTTCAAGTCCCGCTCTTACGACGTCAGGCGGCCCGAGAGTCATTCGTCGTCTCCTCGCTATCAGAAGGGAATCGGACGCAGCCTCGAGAAAGCGCGTCGCTGTCTCGATAGTCGGCACCGGAATCATCTTTCCGGTGGTCCGCAGCAGGGAGAACGCCATTCTGCTGCTTGTCGACAGGCGCTCCGCTTCATCTTGCGTCTCTGCGCACAGGGCCCACGTCGCCACCACCACTCTTGGCCTCTTCAGGCTTGCCGACGCGACGAATCGCTCGCGATACAAATCCGCGATTTGCGCTCCCTCAGAGTTGATGAAGTCGGCAAATACGTACGGCAATCCCATTTCACCCGCCCAGATCGCACTCTGTGGCGACGAGCCGAGCAGCCACAGCTCGGGGATCTCCGGCCTCCCGGGAAGCGCCGGCACCCGGGCGAACGGGTGTTCGACAGGCAATGAACCCTCCAGATAGCCGCGCAGCTCCCCGAGCTGTTCTGGGAAGTCGTCCGGCGCTGGCTGCCTTCGATCGCGCTGCAGCGCAAACATCGCCAACTGATCCGTTCCGGGTGCTCGTCCGATCCCGAGATCCACGCGGCCGGGAAACAATCCAGCCAGCATGCTGAAGGTTTCTGCGACCTTGAGCGGGCTGTAATGCGGAAGCATTACGCCCCCGGACCCGATGCGGATCCTGGATGTCAGCGCTCCGATCGGACCGATGAGCGCCTCCGGACTCGGACTCGCGAGCATCGGCGTCGCGTGATGCTCAGCGATCCAGTAGCGATTGTAGCCGAGCGACTCCGCACGCTGCGCGAGATCGATGCTGTTACGCAGTGCATCTCCACCGGTCGAGCCTTCGGAGATCGGCGATTGATCGAGCACGCTGAGAAGCGTCACGATTTCGTCGGGGCTAGTGATCGCCCCTCTGTTGGGCGCGCGCTATTCCAGCGCCCTGTGCGCAAGCGGCGAAGTCCTTCGGATCGTCCGCCCTGCACGCGTGTTGACGCGATGCCGAATCAGCGAAAAACCCACCGACCTGCAATCCGACGCCGTCCCAGCATTGCGACCGCGACTCCCCCGCCGGGAGTGACCGGCAAAAGGCGATTCCGCGGGGGAGCTCGCTCGGCGCATACGCGAGATGCCTCACCGCGCCCTGATAGCAATACGGCACCCCGGCGGCGGACGACTTCTCGCACCGCCGCTTGATCCCGGCATATTGAAAAGCGGACGCGCCGGATGCGTTGCGTCCGAGTCCCGTGTAGCACGCCCGCACCAGCGCAAGAGCGCCAGCGCCGTCGCATACCTGCGCTGCTTTTTGATAATCCTGTTTCACCGCCGGGAGGATTAGATCTGCCTGGAGCTCGTAGCACTCCAGACGGTAACGCTCCGGAGTCGAACTGCAGGGATAGTGCAGATCGCTCGGCTTGAATAACACCGTCGTCGATGCGGGCATCGAGTGCCGGTGCATGCCGAACATTCCCTCACCGAACGACTGCATCCGCGCTCCCATGTTGTACTCCATGAATACGCCGCTGTAGCAGCTACGCTGATCCCAGTCCGCAGCGAGACGATCGCAATCCTTGAGCGAGGCATTCACATCGTAGCGGTGGTACATCATGAGTCCGTGACCCGTGCCGTGCAGACAGTCGAACAACCGGAACTGCTCTTTCGTGCCTCGCAAGCCATCGCAGGGTGCGACGAGGACGCGCTGCGCCAGCGGCATTCCCATGCGCGCGTCAAAATACCTTTGCAGTATCCCGTGATAACATCCCGATTGGTACCGATCATCGCACTCCGACAGCAGCGCGGTCACGGTCGCCGGCGTAGAGCGCACCGCGTACCCGAGAGCATGGGCCAGAGGATGCCCCAGCAGCACGAGCGACTGGTCGTTGTGGATGATGGCGTCGAGAGTTCCCATCGCGAGCGCAATGTTTCCCGCGGAGGACAGCGCAGCGATGCCGTCGCCGAGACACGACGAGTACATGTCGATGGAATGGGACATGTGAGGCCGGCAGACCTTCAACAGTGAGTCGGCGACCGATGCGGAGTCGGTGACCGCGCGATCCGGAGTGGTCGGCGCGGTGGCGAGCGTATCGTTCGACATTCCCGGCATAGCATGATCCGGGTGCTGCCCCTGTGCGTTGGAGGCGCCGACCACGAGGCTCGCGCAGAGAGTCAGCTTTGCGACGAGGCAAGCATGAACGGCTGGGATTTTTGTCACACCGGAGTATTGCCGGGGGAGGGCCGCGATTCAACCGTTGTATTTGTCTGCGGCAGAACTTACCAAGGCAGCTCGGCCGAGCGCCTTGGGAACTGCTA
Organism: Gemmatimonadaceae bacterium; assembly: GCA_036502385.1. Taxonomy (GTDB): domain Bacteria; phylum Gemmatimonadota; class Gemmatimonadetes; order Gemmatimonadales; family Gemmatimonadaceae; genus UBA4720. The sequence continues at coordinate 8,573 of DASXYR010000465.1, read as the reverse complement.
CTCGAGACTCAGAGTTCGATTGAGGGCGGTCGCGACATAGACCATGTCTATGCTCTTGAGGAATTCATGCCAGGGCGGGGGAGCCCGGAACGCCATTCTTCCCGAGGCGTCCTCCCATACGGGAACCACGACGCCAGGCAAGTCGGCGGCCGCGGCGCTGCGTTGGAATGCCTCCTGGATCCGTGCCTGTTCCGCCGGCGATCGTTTTCCAAACGACCGATCGACAGGAACGATGATCACGTCCTGACCGTCTCGCCGCAAATGTGCTACCTGAAAGGTAGGCATTGCATCCATAGGTCTTGTTGCCGCTTTCGTCATGTCCCATGGAGAATTCAACCGGCGGTTGAGATGGTCAATGTCGATTCCATATCACCCAGGTGTCTGTTTTCTATCAAAAGCGTCGTTAACACCGTTTGCGCGCATTATGGGGTACCTTTCTTCCCGATGAGGATCGCTCCATTGCTTGCCATGGCGGCCATCGCTACGGCGTGTTCTGATCGCACGAACAAACAGGGTGCAGGGGAGACCGGCGGGACGCTGGTCATTTCCACCACCGCGGACCCGGGAACGCTTTTTCCACCGCTCGTGGGAACGGTTCAGGGGAAGCAGATCACGGAGCAGATCTACGACTATCTGGCCGACGTCGGTCCCGAGCTGAACACGCGCGGCGACAAGGGATTCCGCGCCCAGCTTACCGACGGCTGGCGATGGTCGAGCGACTCGCTCTCGCTGGCCTTCCACATCAACCCCCGGGCGAGGTGGCACGATGGCGTCGGCGTGACGTCCCGCGATGTCAAATTCACATTCGCGCTCAACAAGAATCCCGCTCTCGGCGGCTCGGTCGAGAGCGAGCTTGCAAATATCGATTCGGTCGCAACGCCCGATTCTCTCACCGCTGTATTCTGGTTTCACGCGCGCGAGCCGACGCAGTTTCTCGACGCCGCCGCGCAGATGCTGATATTGCCCGCACACCAGCTCGAAAAGATTCCCGTCGAAAAGCTGAGAGAGCGCGCGCCTCTTCCCGTCGGTAGCGGCCGCTTCCGATTCCGCCGCTGGGACAAAGGGTCGTCAGTCGAGATTGTGGCAGATACCTTGAACTATCGCGGGCGCGCGAAGCTCGATCGCGTGATCTGGAGCATCAGTTTGGATTTTACTCCCGCGGTCACGAGATTCCTCGGCGGCGACGCCGATCTCTTCGACGCGCTCCGCATCGAGAACGTGCCCCAGGTTCGAAGTCACCCCACACTTCGGCTGATGGTTCTCCCCCCGGCGGATTACGCGTTCCTACAGTTCAACCTGCGCGACCCGGCGAACAAGGCCCGGCCACACCCACTTTTCGGCGCGCGGAATCTTCGTCGCGGCATCGCGATGTCAATCGACCGCCGTCTCCTGGTTAAGAGCGTGCTCGACACGATGGGCATGATTCCGGTCGGCCCCACAATTCGAGCCTTTCCTACGACCGATCCACGCATAGTTCAGATTCCGTATGACACGGTGCATGCCGCCAGCCTCCTCGACTCGCTCGGCTGGATACGCACGAATGGACGTGGAGTCAGGAACAGGGAGGGTCGCGACCTTGCCTTCACACTTCTGGTCCCCACGTCAAGTCTGAATCGAGTGAGGATGGCAGTTCCCCTCCAGGCGCAGCTTGGCCAGATGGGGATCCGTGTTGCGATCGAGACGATGGGGTTGGCGGCGATGGGAAGTCGGGAGCAGGCTGGCAATTTTGACGCGGCTCTGGGTGTTTGGCACCTGGGTGCGAGCCCCGACGGCACCAGGGCTGCGTGGAGCTCTGCCGGGCTGGGTGACGCTGGTGTGAACTACGGCTCGTACCAGAGTCCCATTTTCGATGCCCAGCTGGATAGCGCCCTCCGAGCCGACTCGGCACATGCCCGTGATCTCTTCAGCCGGGCATACGCGACCATCAACGCGGATGCGCCCGCCGTATGGCTCTATGAACCCATGACGATAATGGGTCTACATCGTCGTATCAGGACAGGCTGGATGAGGCCTGATGCGTGGTGGGTTGACCTTGGGGACTGGTATATACCCCGTGGGGAGCGGCTATCGAGGGACAGACTACAGCTGAGCAGTTAACCCACCGTGGGTGGGCTTAACTGCTTTCTGGTGATATGAAACTGACCCTCCGATGATACGAAACAGGCATTTCCCCGGTGGGGCAAAAGGTGCATTTTAGAGGCACTCAATTACGCCCAACAAAGGCTTTATGATCCGGCATCAGATCTACTTCGATACGCTTGGGAGCCTGCGCGAAGACAGCGCGACCTGGCGTTGCGTGTTCGCCGGCCTCTCTGTTTTGCGCCTGGTGGACTCCTATGGCGACGTCTCGATTGCGCCCAAACCTGCCGGCTGGGCGCAACTCCACAGCGTACGCGCTGCTATCGAAGAGATGAGCGAGGGCGATCCGATGCGCGGCGTATTGACCGCCGTCCTCGAAGAGGTCAGTACGCACAATACGGTCAACGACACTGTATCAAGGACTCTGATGGCTTATGGGCGTGCACTCGACTCTGAAGCATCCTGGAGTCTGGCGACCGACGTTTTCGCAACTGTTGCCAAGCTAACTAAGCCAGAGCGCAACGCCCGTCTGGCAGTGGAGGCAAATGTTGCCATTGGTGGTGCCGCACGCCGTAACGGCGATTGGGATACTTCAGCGCGAGCGTATTCGCAGGCAGCATATATCGCTGACACTCTGGGCGATCGTGTGGGCGTACTGACGGTCCAGGTAGGTATTGCGAACACATACTTTGCGAAGGGGAATTTGCCCCAAGCCCAAACCATTCTCGACGACGTCATCGTGCAGGCGCGCGATCAGCATCTAGGCAACATCCACGGTATGGCGCTGCATAGCCGTGCTGCTATTTCGCATCTTCGCGGCGATTACGAACAAGCTCTTAAGCTCGCGTATGAAGCATTCAATCTTACGTCGGACACGAGCGAGCGAGACTTGATACTTTCGGATATTGCCGCAGGATTCTCTGCGCTAAACATGCGCGATTCCGCCAGAGATGCGCTTCTCATTGCGTCGGCAACATCACAGGGCAAGAGAGCCCGCTGGCAGGCAACGATCAATCTTCTCGAGCTTGCCGGCATGGATGAAGACGAAAAGAACTTCGATGCCTACAACGCAGGGCTCAGGAAAGCCCCAATGGGTCCCTGGCTTCGCTCGCATTATCTACTTATCCTCGGCGAGGGCTTGATCAATTTCGATCGATTCGAAGCTGCGGAAGCGGCTCTCAAAGAAGCGATTGATTATGCCTCCGCAAATCAGGTTCACAAGGTCGTGTTCCAGGCCGAAAGTGCACTGAAGACGCTTGCGTCCACCGTGAATTCGGTTCGCAACGCCACTTCGAAGTCTGTTTCTTTCCAGCCGACGCAAGAAGTGCTCGAGGTTGCGCGGAGTATCACTCGCCTCCGGGAGGCGGCATTGGCCGCCTACTGACCGGAGGGCGATACAGCGATCAGACTACTTCGCCAGGCAGGTGGAAGAACCACTGACCACTGGGCAGGTAACATCACCCTTGGGTGCTGTCATGTCGGAGCAGGCGGCGAGGACGACGGAAGCGACGATTGCGACGGCGGTGAAGAGGTTGCGGCGGGTCATTGGAGTATCTCCTGAAGAGAAATGGGGGAGCGTTGGGAAAGTGATAGGCCCCAACGTATGTATCCTGACAAATGCCGAAATGGCATTTTCTTATCAGAAAATGTCTGTTTTCTATCAAAAAGGGTCTTTTTTCTATCAAAACCCCTCGCGCTGAGGAACTTCCCGCGCCACCTTTGATAGATCATGAGCGCAACCGCCTTGAGCGTTGCTGCGTTCCTGCCCGCCCGGCTCCTCGCGCATCTCAAGCACGTTTTTGCTGATGAGCCTGAGCTTCTGGTCGCCTCGTCGTGGCAGGAGCTCGAGTCCTTCATCCGGCGAAAACCGGTAAGCGTTGTCATTCTTGACCCCTCGGCGGACGGCACGCTCAACGTCGGTGCAGTAGCCGGGCTCCTCAAGCGCTACCCGTCTCTCCCTCTCATCGGCTACGTCACGCTCCACGCACCAGCGTTCAAGGCGATCGCACAGCTGGGTAGGCTGGGGCTCGAGGACGTTGTCCTCCATCGATTCGACGATGCGCCCGAGCGGTTTCTCGAGCGCGTCGAGCAGGTACAGGGAAACTCACTGACCCACCGCGTGATCGAAGATCTGCACGACTCTCTTCGACAACTTCCGCGACAGCTTTATGCCAAGATCGAGAACATGTTCGATCAGCCACACCGCTACAGCAGCGCGCTTGATCTCGCCGGGGATGGAGTAGCCATCGTCGGGATCTACCGGAATCTGGATGCCGTCGGACTCGGATCTCCGAAACGGCTTCTCATTGCGGCCAAGGTGCTGCGCGGCTTCGGCTACTTGCGCGATCCTGGTTACTCGGTGCTCGATGTGTCGATCAAGCTGGGATATAAGACAGCTCGAATCTTTTCACACCACTGGGTGAGCGTGTTCGGTGTCACGCCAGCGCGTGTTCGGCGTCGTCTTACCGATGAGGCTGCCGTCGAGCACGTGCTTCGATGGATTCGAGCGGCCGGAGATGACTCAGCTATGCCCGACGATCAAGTGTCGGTCGCCAATCTGCCCGCTCACCACGCCCGTTCCAGGAAAAAGGAGCGTGGCTAGTCCCACTGCATGATGCCGTTCATGTAGTCCAAGAGAGGCATCGGTGAATGGGAACGCGGATGCGATTCAAAATCGATCGCTGCATCATCGACGCGCATCAGATCCGTCCACAAGTCACCAAGCCGCACTACTAACGGCTGACTCGGCGCGACATCGGCGGATTCGGCTACGAGCGGATGCGGCTTCTCTATGTCGTCGAACGGATCGGGCAGATCTTTGGGAGGAATCATCTGGATGGAGGCGGGGCACTGTCGGGCGGATCGAAACGATCGAAGGCGATCGAGGTTCCACCGGCAAACGCGTTGACTAATATGCGACCGTTACCAGCGACGCGTCTAGCCGCAACCATATGGTCCGCGAACCATTTGCCGCGACGGCTGTCCAGATCGTCGTAGCGCACGCCATTGCCACTGGAAGAGGAGTGGATGAAACGATGGTTCCCGGCGTAGATCGCGACGTGACTGATTCGGCCCCCCTGCTGGAATAACATGAGGTCGCCCACTGCAAGCGTTCGAGTCGACGGCTCAACGGCGACTCCGGCGCCGGCCATCTGACGCGAAGTTCGCGGCAGATCCACTCCCTGTTGTGCATAGACGTATTGGACGAAACCCGAACAATCGAAGCCTGATACGGGCGATGTCCCGCCATACCGATACGGAACACCGATGTACCTCTCCGCGGCCGGAATGACTCTACGTGCCGCACCATTGGCAGACGATGATGATGTGGTGCTGATTGGCCAGCTTACCCTGCTGGGCGTCGAGGGTCGCGAAGCTCTTGGCGGATTGGCGGAGCTGCGTCGTGAATAAGCCGGCGCGCGTTGCCGAACACCGCCAAAATGGAATCCGATTCCCACCCGGTACTCTATGCCCCGCACGAACTGTGAATCCACGGGCGATGCAGGCGCAGCGAGATGGCGTGACCGAGCCTCGCCGTTCACGGAGAGCAGGCGCCCCAGCGCCAGCTGGAGGCCACCACCGAAGCTCCAGGTGCGGATTGCATCGGTAAATCCGGTCGGTTGCGCGGCGCTCTCGAGGCCGAGACCACCGAATGTGTAGGGCATAAACCCTTCGCCTAACCCGGCGTTCACAGGTCCCAGGACCAGATCCGCATTCGTAGCCCAGACGAGCTCGGACCCCGTCTGAGTGCCGAACGTCTCGACCGTTGGCGAAGAGATCCCGAGTCCCCCGCTTCCACGAATACCTAGATAGGGCGTGCCCACGCTAAGCGAGAGGCCACCCAACGTGCGTGTGACCGGGTCAGAATTGTCGAGGGCTCCGAAGATCTCGACGCCCCCTGCCACCTGGGCAAAGAGGCTGACAGGTACCACCAAATACGACAGGACTCCAAGGAGACCAGGCAAGCGTCGCAGGTTCATGGCGACTCCACTAAAGAGGTTGGCGCCTTAATTGGCATTAGGAGGACCAGCCCGTGCCATGGAGCCAAGCTCATGTGGGGCAACGCTTTGCCCTATTGCGCCAAGTTTGTAAACATCCTATTGTCACCTTTCTCGGACGAATCGATAGGTCAGAGGAACGATCCAACGTGAGCGGGTATGACGACAGACGCTCATTTCCGGTGTGCCGGGATCCTCGTGCGACAAACCTCACCAAACGCGGAGGGTGAATGCCAAAAATCGAATGGCGGTCGATCCTCGCGTTATTGTCGGCGGGATTGATTGTTTCGAATGGAGCGGTGCTTCCTTCCCCGTCGATCGGAGACGCTATTGCCACTGCGTCGTCGAACATCGCCGAAGGCTTGTCGAATGGGCCGCACCTGGGATTCGATACGTTCACCTATCCCGGTGACGACGCGATGCGCGCATGGCTCACCGCCGATAAGCCATATAAGTGGGTTGGGTATTATCTGAGCGCCCCTTGCCATACCGATTCGTCCTGGGAAGGAAAGCGCGAAACGCTCGCGCGGATGGGATGGGGAACGGCCGTCATTTACGTGGGCCAACAGACGTGGGGCAGAACTCCCGGAGCGAAAGTCGCCGTGACACGATACGCCACCAAGCGCGTGCGCCATGTCAGAACGCGCAGCGGCAAGCGCGTCGTGAGTTATGTCACCAAGCGTGTGCCAGTGCGGGTTTATGTCACGCCACGCGCATCGCGAAACTCGAGTTGCTCCACGCAATTCGTCAACGCCGCGCGCGGAAGAATGGATGCAGACGACGCCATCGCCAAGACCGCAGCCGAAGGTTTCGCGAAGGGGACTGTGATCTTTTTGGACATCGAGCGAATGGACGCCGTGCCGAAGGCCATGCGCGATTACTACCGGGCCTGGACTGCGCGAGTCGCTGAGGACGGACGCTTTCAGCCCGCCTACTACGCGCACAGCTTCAATGCGAATCTCGTCTACAGCGATGTGAAGCAGGTGCTGACAGCGGCCGGCGATTCCGTCGACCCGCCTTTCTGGATCTCGAGCGGCCGAGGATTCGCCGAAGACAAACTCCCGTCCGAGGTTGGGCATGCATTTGCCCAGGTGTGGCAGGGAGTTCTGGATGTAGTAGAGACCCACAACGGCGTGCGAATCCCGATCGATGTGAATGTCGCGGACGTGCCCTCGCCTTCTGTTCCAGTGGGGGAAGGCGAGTAGTCGTCTCGCTATTTGACGCGAGTGATGAAGTCCTCGCGGTGCGGTGGCCGAAAGATCAGGTCAACCGCGAGCCAGGTGGTTTTTGCGAACGGATAGCAAAAGACCGCCCCTAGTATGGAAAGGATGACCCCTCCGTACTGAAGCGCGTTCCAGGGCGGATTGGGCCAGGTCCAGACGACTACGACGAGAAAGGCGCCCGCCAGAAGCATCTCGACGGCGATCAGGTTGAGCGTGTACGCGCCTATGAAATAATCCGACTCTCCCCGCTCGAGGAGAATCCCGCAAGTCGGGCACCGCTCTCTCATTTTGAAGAAACCGTAAAAGAGGTCAGTGCCTCCGCAATTAGGGCAGCGGAGAAGAAGTGCTCTTCCCAGGAGTCGCCAGGGGGACTGGCGGGATATGTCGGGACGTGCGTTGCTCATCATCTTCCGGGTCATGAGCCGACCGCAAGGCCAGCGCATTGATTATAGCGGCTCAGCGTACCTCATTTTAGGCAAGATGGCGCGCTCGGAGTCCCGTAAGAGGCTTTGGCGACGGTCCTCAACCCTTTCCTGCCAGCGGTTGTCAGAAGGTCGACAATGGAAATGGCAGCCTACGAGTCTCGGAGCTCGGTGAACGATATCCAATTGGTCACGCGGGTGGTTGCTGGCGATGCCGCCGCCGAGCGTGAGCTATACGAGACATATGTCGATCGCATTTACCGGCTGACCTTTCGTCTGGCCGGTGATGACGAGCTCGCACGGGATTTTACGCAGGCGACCTTTATCCGTGCGTTTGAAAAGATTGGAAGCTTTCGCGGTGAGTCATCGCTTTCCACCTGGTTGCACTCGATCGGGTTGTCGGTAGCGCTGAACGGACTGCGAAAGACAAAGCGAATCAGGAATCGAGAGGGACCGATGGAAGAAGGATTGACGGTTGGGGTGACGCCGATTCAGGCGGAGCCGGATCTCAAGGAACGGCTGGCGAGGGCGATCGACTCGCTTTCCGACAAATACAGGGCGGTATTCGTGATGCACGACGTCGAGGGTTACACGCACGAGGAAATATCGGGGGCTTTGAACATTCCGATTGGAACGTCCAAATCCCATCTCTTTCAGGCGCGTGGCAAGCTGAAAATCGCGCTGGCCGATTTTGCACCGGAGTGGCTGTCATGACTGAAGACAATTTCGAGGAATTCCTCAAGAGGACGGCGCAGCGCTACAACGTTCCGCCTGCTCGCACTCCACGCGAGGAGATGTGGAGCGCGATCCAGTCGAAGCGCGCCGCCGGGCCGCAGGTGGTCTACGGGGGC
>DASXYR010000464.1:0-8622 GCA_036502385.1 Gemmatimonadaceae bacterium | reverse complement strand
TCCGGCGCCGACGAGCGAAACGATCCGCCTATCGTTGACCGGCGCCGGCGAAACGCAGATGCTCGGGCCGCTCGGCGCGCGGGTCACGACGGTTGAAGGTGAAGTGCGGTCGGTCAACGACTCCGCGGTTACGATGTCCGTAGACGAGGTGGGGCGGGTGTCTTCGGACGCCGAGCGATTTCACGGAGAGACGGTGACGATTCCGTCGCGCTACATAGTTGGAATCGAGCGGAAGCACGTTCAGGTGCGGCGATCTTTATTGATTGCCGGCGCGATGATCGCCGGCGCGATCTGGATTGGCGCGCAGGGACACGGCAACGTTACGGGGGGTCCACCCGGCCACCCTCCGATCGGCGGACAGTAACGAAAAAAAAACGCGCTCGAGAGAGCGCGTTTTGATTTCTGGGCCGTGATTCCCGACTAGGGGAGAACGAACTGGACGCTGGTCTCGACGGGGAAATTGTTGCTGCGAAGGGTCGCCACGGCGGTGAACGAGCCGTGCTGTCCCTGCGGATTCCAACTCTCCTCGAAAACCGTCTCGCCCTTGCCGTTCAGCGTCTGGCTGCGCATTGCCGACGTGAACATGCGGCCTTCGCTCCAGCGCCACACTTCCTTGCCGGCGAAATCCTTCACCACGAAATCGTGGGTCTGTCCATCGGGGAAGCGGAGCTCGAGCATCTTCGTCGTGTTGTTCGTCACGTGCAGCGCGAAGTTCAGCTTCTCGGTGTCATTGTTCTGGCGCGTGATGTCGAACGTCGTCACGATGGGAGCAGTCATCTCCTCGCTGTGCCGCCTTACGGATGCGATCGCTTTTTCATCGTGGGAGAAGGGAGCCGCGACGAACGCGACTGAGGCTGCGCAGAGCAGAGGAAGAATGAGGCGGTTATGCATTACCTGGGGCGGCGGCGATCATGATTGGCGGGCGGACCTTGTCTCACATAAGTGAGAAGTCCAACATATCGACCTAAGGACGACCGGTCAACAGCTTGGTAACGTGACTAACCTCTGATGTTTATTGGAGTTGCGAGGTCTCTGGTTCTTCGGCATTTCTTCGGAAAAGCCAGTTTAATTCGCTTGTGAAAATCTTCACAAGCGCTTATTTTCTGGGGAGAATGGGAGACGAAAAGGGGCTGCGCAAAAGCTCGCCTTCGGGCGAGTCGTCCGGCGCCGATTTCGCCGGGCTCGGAATCCAGTTCGCGGGCGCGATCATCCTGTTCCTGTTCGCCGGGCAGTGGGTCGATAAAAAGCTCGGGACCGACGGAATCTTCACGATCATAGGGGTGTTTGTCGGGGGCGGGGGGGCGTTCTACAACATGTACCGCAAGATTTCCGCGGCGCAGCGTCGAGACGACGAAGAGAGAGCCGCCCGCAGGGGACACGATCGGAAAGACGGGCAGCCGTGAGGGAAGGGAGAGCGCTGGAATTCTTTGCTGGTGTGTCGGGCGCTCTCATAGTCGTTGCAACCGTGATTCTGCGGACCTTCTTTCGAAGCGTGCCTGAACACAGGGCGATGCTCGTGAGCGCTGGACTCGCTTTCGCAGTACAGCTGGGCTCATACGCGCTGCTCCGACCGGCGCGCGGAAGCAAGGGAGCACCGGGAGCGCTGCTGCTCCGCTGGGGTGTTGGTGCGCTGATGAGGTTTGTAGTGCTGGTGTTGTACGCTCCGCTGGCGAGAGTGATGTTCTTTCCGCTCGATGCGGCGCTGGTGAGTCTGGTGACTTTCTTCTTTCTGACGATGATGGCCGAACCACTCCTGCTCGAATATGATCGTTGATCAACAGGCAGTAGACTTCATAACGCCGCACATAAGTGACGCGCACACGCTCGACTACCCGTGCCTGAAGACCGGGTTCGTCTGCGAGTACGAGCTGCCGCACTGGTCGCCGATTCACATCGGCCGTTTCGCGCTCGATATCTCGCCGACCAGACACGTGGTCATGCTCTGGGTCGCGGCAACGCTGTGCGTAATCACGACGCTGCTGGCCCTCCGGGCGCACAATCGGAAAACGCGCGAAGGGAAAGCACCGAGTGGCTTCGGCAACGGCCTCGAAGCGCTGGTGCTCTACCTCCGTAACGAAGTCATCATCCCCAACGTGGGACCGCACGGCAACGCCTACGTCCCATATCTGCTCACCCTCTTTTTCTTCATCCTGTTCGCGAATCTCCTCGGTCTCGTCCCCTACGGCTCGACCGCGACTGGGAACATCTCCGTTACCGCGACGCTCGCGATCGTAACCTTTTTCGTGATCGAGATTGCGGGGATGAAGGCGCAGGGGAAAGCGTACTTCAATACCATAGTATTCTGGCCCCACGACATGTCGCTCGGCATGAAGCTCTTCATCTCGCCGATTCTCACCCCGATCGAGCTCGTTGGAAAGCTGACCAAGCCGTTCGCGCTGGCGATCCGTCTGTTCGCCAACATGACGGCAGGCCACGTCGTGCTACTCGCGCTAATCAGCCTCATCTTCACGTTTGGAAGCTGGCTGCTCGTGCCGCTGCCGATTCTGATGGCGATTGGCATCTCGTTTCTCGAGTTGTTCGTCGCATTTCTGCAGGCGTTCATCTTCACGCTTCTATCCACTGTGTTCATTGGATTGATCCGCGAGGGTGCGCACTGACGCGGAGCGTGCTCAACTTCGCGTAGGTATCCGGCCGAGCGGGCCGGAGAAATCCGTTGGGATGAATAATCCCGCTGACGGAGGGCGACTCGATGTCGCGAGCATGACATATCACGTTGCAACGATGAGGAAAAGAAAATGATCTTAGCGCTCCTGCAGGCGGTACAGGCTGTACCAAACTCTGGCGCTTACACCGCGCAGTACACCGGCGCGTGGGCGATGCTCGGGGCCGGAATCGGCGCCGGACTCGCGGTTATCGGAGCAGGCATTGGCATCGGTCGTCTGGCGGGCCAGGCGATGGACGGAATGGCACGTCAACCCGAGATGGCCGCGCGCATTCAGACCGGCGCGATCATCTTCGCGGCGCTCGTCGAAGGAGTCGCGCTGTTCGCGGTCGTCATCTCGTTCCTGATTCAGAAAAAATTCTAGCACTACAGCGCGAGCCGCGGCGCCTCTTCGCGCCGTGGCTCGTCGCTGACTCACGGGTAATCTCTCCATGATCACATTCGTTTTCGCGTTCCTGCAGCAGGCTGCCACTGCCGTTCCGGAAGAGGCCGCGCCCTCCGGCGATCTGCTCACGCCGGTCGGCGGGCTCATGTTCTGGACTCTCGTCACCTTCGTGATTCTCTTCGCCATCCTCGGCAAGCTTGTTTTCCCGAAGATCACCGCCGCCGTCGAAGCGCGTGAGAAAGCTCTCGAAGAAGCAATCGAGGGTGCAAAGGCCGACAGAGAAGCGGCAGCCAAGGCTCTCGCCGAGCAGCAGCAGCAGATCGAGGGCGCTCGGCTGGAAGCGCAGAAGATCATCGTCGAAGGCCGTCAGGTCGGCGACAAGCTCCGCGCCGACATGATGGAGGAGACGCACAAACAGCAGCAGGCGATGCTCGAGCGCGCTCGCCACGAAATCGAGATGGAGAAGGAGAACGCGATTGTCGCCCTCAGGCGCGAAGCGATCGAGCTCGCGATCGCCGGAGCGAGCAAGGTCATCGAGAAAAACCTCGACGATCAGGCCAACCGCAAGATCGTGGAGACGTTCCTATCCTCGATCCCGGTGCCCGAGGTGAAACGCGGATGAACGACGCCACCATCGGCCGCAATTACGCCGAGACCCTCCTGTTCCTCGCGAAGAGAGAGAAGGACGCGGAGGAATGGGGTACGCTCATCGAGTCGGTCGCCGACGGAATGCGGGAGGACCGCATGCTCCGGACATTCCTCGAGTCTCCAAAGATTGCCGCCGCGCAGAAGATCGAGATCATCCAGAAGGCGCTCGGCAAGCGAGTCCCGCATCTGTTTCTGCGATTCCTCGAGACGGTGATAATGAAGCGGCGGCAAATGGTGATTCCGTCGATCGCGTCGGAGTACCGCGCGCTGATCGATGAGTCCGAGGACAGGGTGCATGCGACGGTCGTCGTCGCCCGCGAGCCGGCCGAGCCCGAGAAGGATGCGTTGAAGCGGCAGCTGTCGAGACTGTTCGGAAAGAAGGTGGTGCCGCACTACTCTCTGAACCCGGCGATTCTGGGCGGCGTGATCGTGAAGGTCGGTGACACCGTCATGGACGGCTCGGTTCGGCGTCGTCTCGCGACCCTGAGAAGCCGGATGCTGGCCACCGCTATACGGTAGCGCACGGAACCCAGCAGTACGGATGGGTTGGGCGTAGTTATTGAAGGGCCGCTGTGGTGCGGCCTTTCTTTTATCACCAAACCGACCCGCTTAGCACTAGAATGTCATCCAAATGTAAGGTGGCGGCGCGAACGCTCGTGCTGATCGCGCTCTCGTTCGCCTGGATTCCAGCTTTGTCGGCTCAAGTCCCTCAGCCTGGACTGCAGCCTGGCCTGGCCCGCGCTCCCGACAGCGCGCGCAAGATATCTCTCGATGAAGCCGTTGCCATGGCGCAACGGAATGCGCCGGCAGCCGTCCAGGCGGAAGGCCAGGAGAGAACGACCAGGGCCGCAAAGACGGCGGCGATCGGCGCGATCTTCCCAAGCGCCAGCCTCAGCCTCGGCCGCACGATTCAGTATGGCGGCGGACAGACCCGCGTCAACCAGAACGGCGAGGAGGTCCAGATCGCCTCGGCGCCGACGAACAGCTCGGGCCTCAACCTCAATATGACGCTCTTCGATGGCGGGCAGAGGCTGTACGCGCTGCGGACTGCGAAGTACAACATAGCCGCGGCCGAAGCGAACCGCGTTTCCGTGAAGTACGACGTCGCGCTTCAGGTGAAGCAGCAATACTACGCGGTGCTGGCGGCGATAGAGAGTCGCGATGCGGCGGAGCTGGAGATGGCGCAGGCTACCGAGCAGTTCAGGGTTTCCGCTGCCAAGGTACGGGCCGGCGCTGCGACCAGGTCCGATTCGCTCCGCGGCGTGGTTCAGGTCGGGAACGCACAGACCGCGCTGATCACCGCCCAGACCGCGAAGGAAGCGGCGGATGCGGCGCTGACGCGACTTGTCGGGTCGGAGGTTCCTGTGACTGCCGATCCGGCGTCGGCCCGCGAGAACATGGCCGCGCTGCCCGACAGCGCGCAGCTGGCGACTCTCGCGAAGCAGGGGCCAGCGGTGCAACAGGCGCAGGCGAATGTCGACGCAGCGCAGGAGTCGCGCAAAGCATCGAAGGCCACCTACCTCCCGTCGCTGAGCGCCAGCTACTCGCGCACCGGGAGCGGCACCGATTCTCGCTTCGGCCTTGGCGGCGGTAATTTCGGGTACAACGGCAGGCTCGCGTTCTCACTTTCGTATCCGGTGTTCAACAACTTCCAGCGCGAGGCGAACGTCGTTCAGGCGAAGGTGGCAGAGGTGAATGCCCAGGTGACGCTGCGCGATACGCAGCTCGCGGCGCAGCAGTCGCTGACGCAATACATTGGCGCCCTTCGCGGGGCTTCGCAGCGGGTCGCCGTGGGGGTGGTATCCGTCGCCGCGGCGCAGGAAGATGTCCGCGTGCAGCAGCAGCGTTACAACATCGGCGCCTCGGTTTTGCTCGATCTCATCACATCCCAGGCGGCACTCGCGACGGCGGAACAGTCGTTGATTCAGGCGCGATACGACTATCGAATCGCCCGGGCGCAGCTAGAGGCGCTCATAGGGCGGGATCTCCAGTGAACAACCCCGAAACTTCCAGCAAGGCAATGACCGAGAAAGACAAATCGTACGGCCGCCGCCGAGCGTACGGCGCCCAGAGATCGATGACTGTCGCGATTGCGCTGACTGTCGCGCTCGCGGGGTGCAAGAAGTCGACGGATACCGCCCTCGTCATCGAGACAGCCCCCGTCGAGCGTCGCAGCATCGTGCTGAGCGCGCAGGCGAACGGCACCGTGGAGCCGATCGACATCGTCGAAGTCAAATCGAAGGCGTCGGGCACCATCATCAAGATGCCGGTCGATGTCGGGTCGAAGGTCAAGGTTGGTGATCTGCTGGTACAGATCGATCCGCGGACCGTGCAGAACGCGTACACTCAAGCGGCGGCCGATCTTGCCTCGGCGACCGTTGCGAGATCCGTGGCGCTGTCGCAGCGCAACCGGTCCGCGGACCTCTATCAGCAGAAGATCATCACGTCGACGGAGATGGAGGCAGCGACGCTCACTTTCGCCAATGCGGATGCAAACGTCGTCAAAGCGCGAACGGATCTCTCGACAGCGAGACTCCAGCTGGAGGATGCCACCATCACCGCGCCGACGAACGGTACTGTCATCCTCCGGCCGGTGTCGGTAGGGACGGTAATAACCTCGGCGTCAACCGCGGCGAGCGGCGGTACGACGATTCTCGACATGGCCGATCTAAGCAAGGTGCGGATGCGGGCGTTCGTGAATGAAACGGACATCGGCAACGTCAAGGCGGGTCAGACCGCTACTGTTACAGTGGACGCTTTCCCCAATCGGAGATTCGTCGGTATCGTGGAACAGGTTCAGCCGGAGGCGGTCGTGCAATCGAGCGTCACCATGTTCCCGGTTCTCGTGAGTCTCGATAACTCCGACGGCGCGCTCATGCCCGGAATGAACGGACAGGTGGTGATGGACATCCTTCGGAAAGACAACGTTCTCGCGGTGCCAAGTGATGCGATACGGAATGCGCGGGACGCGGCGACGGTTGCTCCAGTACTGGGTGTGAGTCCCGATTCGCTGAAAGCGGCGCAGGCGGCAGCACGGGCGGCGCGCGGTGGAGGAGCTGGTGCGACAGGAGCTGCGGGCGATACGACAGGTGGTCGCCGCAGGTTTGGTGCGGCAAGCTCGACGCCGGGATCCGTTGGGGCTGCTGGTGGGGCTCAGGGAACGGCATCATCAACCGGCCGACGTTTCGGCGGCGGTGGCGGCGGCGGCGCCACTGGTGGCGGAGCAGGAGGGGCCGGAGCTGCCGGAACCGGCCGCACTGGCGGGGCGATGTACGTATTTGTAAAGAAGGGCGATAAATACTCGCCGCGCGTCGTCCGTCTCGGAGTCAGCGATTTCGATTATAGCGAGATCCTGAGCGGCGTTCAGCAGGGCGAGCAGGTCGCCCTGCTCGGACCAGCGGTGCTGCAGGCACAGCGCGATCAGCTTCAGGCTCGTGTGAGAGCGGGTGCGGGTGGAGGGCTCCAGACGACGACGCCGGCGACGACGCCGGCGGCGGGTGGGGCTCGTGGTGGTGGGGGTGGTGGTCGTGGTGGTGGTGGCTGACGGCCGCTGGCAAATAAGGAGCTAATACCATGTTGCTCGGAGAAACGATTGGCGTAGCGCTTGGAGCGCTCAGGGCGAACAAGCTTCGCTCGTTTCTGACGATGCTCGGCGTCGTCATCGGAGTGGGAGCTGTGATCGCCGTCGTCGCACTTGGGCGCGGCGCGCAGGAATCGGTCAATGCGAGAATTAGCGCGCTTGGAACGACGCTCCTGACGGTGCAGCCGGGGCAGATCTACGCGCCGGGCGGAGTTTCGTCGGGCAGCGACCGGGCACCGATGGTGGTTGCTGACGCGTATGCACTCGATTCGGCTGGCGACGCCATTACCGCGGTCGAACCAGAGATGCAGAAGCAGCTCCAGGTTCAATACCTGGCGACGAATACCAACACAACCGTGATCGGCACGACGGCGAACTATCTGGACGTGCGCAAGTACACAATGGGCGTCGGGAAAATGTTCACCATGGGTGACGATCGCGCGAGCCGAAGTGTGGCCGTGCTTGGCGCGGCGATTCCCGACAACCTCGGGGTTCCGGCGGCAAGCCTCGTCGGACAAAACGTCCGCATCGGTGGATTTCTATTTCAGGTCATTGGCGTTCTGGCCAGCAAGGGAAGCGGCGGCGGATTCGGAAACCCGGACGATCAGGTTCTGATACCAATCACGACCGCGCAATTTCGCGTTTTCGGGAGCGACAGGCTGCGCCAGATCGGCGTGCTCGCCGCGTCGGAGGCGGAGATTCCGCAGGCGATGGCGGAAATTCAGAAAACGCTGCGCCGTTTGCACAGGCTGCGGGTCGGTATTCCTGACGACTTCCAGATCCGCAACCAGGCCGACTTCCTGAACACCCTCGGCGAGACGACGCAGATCTTCACGTTTCTCCTCTCTGGAATCGCGGCGGTGAGCCTACTCGTCGGCGGAATCGGCATCATGAACATCATGCTCGTGTCGGTTACGGAGCGGACGCGCGAGATCGGCGTGAGAAAGGCGCTCGGCGCGACGCCCAAGAACATTCTGCTCCAGTTCCTGATCGAAGCGGTCGTGCTCTGCCTGCTCGGCGGGGTGGGCGGAATCATGTTCGGCTGGGCAGCGGCGCTCGCGCTGGCGAAGTTCGGAAACTTCAATACATCGGTGGCGCCGTCGTCGATTCTGCTGGCGTTCTTTTTCTCGGGCTTCGTCGGAATCCTCTTTGGTGTGTGGCCGGCGCGGCGAGCCGCCAACCTGGATCCAATCCAGTCCCTCCGGTACGAGTAGTTGTAGCTCGAGTCGTTAATCACCTCGTTTGGGCCGACTTCGAAGTCCGACTCTTGTGGGGACGGGGGAAAAGGGGGGAGACCGGTGAGACCGGTGAGCAATGGGATTTTTC
>DASXYR010000463.1:0-6321 GCA_036502385.1 Gemmatimonadaceae bacterium | reverse complement strand
TCGAGCGGTGCTGTCCCCTCCGCGCCGCTCCGCGAGGTCGCGCCGGGCTTCCGCCCGCATCTTGTCGAGCTTGACCTGCTGATCCGGGTCGAGCAGACGCTTGATCTGGGCATGGGTGCTGTCGCTGACAACTCGCGCAAGCACGGCAATCGAGTCGAGCTGGGGCTTCACGGGCTTGTAGAGCGTCATGATTTGGCGGTGTTTCTGCTCGATGAGCGAATCCACCGACGCCTGCTGCGACGAATTGAGCTTGAGCTCGTCGATCATTCGCTGCCGGTAGGCGCTTCGGCCACGAACGTCCCGCCCGTGCCCCGCGCGAATCACGCGGTCCGCGGAAAATCCGAGTGCGCCGCCGGCCAGAAATGCGCCGAGCAGAAACATCATTGCGTAACCTTTGGTGCGTTCCATCGGGATCCTCAATGCGACATGACGTATCGGAACGTCGCTTCACGCTGCGACGATCCATCGCGCGGAGCAGTCACCACCTGCACGGCGCCGGGCAGAACATCGGCGGCGAGCGATTCGGTGACGGCATCGTAACCGGTGCGAAGCTCTTCATCGTTGTTCTGACGCGACCAGACCGCTCCCGCAACCGCAAAAAGCAGAGCGGCAGCAGCTAGTCCCGGCGCGGCCCAGCTCGCAAGATCAGACCACCAGTTGACGGGAATGCTGCGAACCATCGTCAGTCGATGCTCGGCGATGTGGGCCATGACGCGTCCCTCGAGGGCGTCCCAATACGCGCCTTCGGCGGGTGGTGCATAGACGTCACGGAGCATCTCCGTGAGTCTCGCATCGCCTTCGTCAATTGGTCGCAAATCGGTACGGTCTTCCATCGTTCGCCTCTATCCCTTCAGGTTGCTCAATAGTCCACGGAGCTTCTGCCTCGCGTGGTGCAAGTCCGAGCGAGCAGTTCCGCCCGGTATTCCCAACATCTCGCCGATCTCGGCGTGAGTAAAGCCCTCGATATCATGAAGCACAATCACTGACCGCGCCCGCGGCTGCAATTCCGCCAACGCCCTTTCCAAGCGCTCCTTCAGCTCCCCGCTCTCCGCGGGATCGCGGAACGTGTCCGGAATCGAGTCCGTGAGCTCGTCGGCCGCGCGCACTTTCTTGCGTCGGGCCAGATCGAGGGCTGCGTTCGCGACGATTCTATTTAGCCATGCACCGAACGTCTGTCCCGGATCGAACCGCTCGAGGGCCTGATACGCGCGCAGGAAACCCTCCTGCACTGCGTCCTCGGCGTCCTCATGCGTCAGGACGATCGACCTCGCCACCGTATACGCCCTCCGCTGATGCAGGCGTACAAGACCGGCGAAGCCCCGCTCGTCCCCCTTTCTGGCAAGACTTACGAGCTCGCGTTCTTCATCAGAAATACGTAGCGGGGCTGTCAAGCGTTGAAGGCCAGGGTTACCGGGAAGCTGCTCAGGGAGGGCGGAAAGGGTGAAATACAAAGATACGCTGGGCCCCTCCCACCGCGGTGGTTTAGTGCACAGGTCCCATCGACCCGCGCGCGCGACCCGTTCGGAACAGGAGCAGCAAGGGCAGACCACACAAAAGTACCAGACCGCTGTACAGGTAGATTCTGGAAAAAGCGAGCATGCTCGACTGAACGGTCACCTGGCGGTCGAGGATCGCGAGCGCCTGCTGCTGGGCGATCATCGGATTTATCCCCCGCGACACGAGCCCGCGCGCAATCAGGGACAGCCGGCTCAGAGTCTCGGGATCGTTGGCCCCGACGTGCTCCACGAGCACCGACTTCTCGACCGAAATGAAGCGCGCGAGAAGCGTCGCCATCACCGCGATGCCAAGGGAGCCTCCCAGCTGGCGCATGAGATTGAACATCCCGGTGCCCTGGGCGAGGTCTCTCACCTTCAAGTCCGCCATCGTCGCGTTCGTCAGCGGAACGAAGATCAAGCCAAGCCCGACGCCGCGAAGTATCAGGGGCCAGAAGAGATCTCCGGATCCGCTCGCGGATGTGAGGTGGGACATCTTGAGCATCGACCAGAAAAACAGAAACGCGCCGGCGATAACTGTATAGCGCGCATCCAGCCGCATCGCGTTTCTGCCCACCACCGCCATCGTCACCGCCGACGCGATCGCGCCCGGCAGGATGATCTTTCCTGTCTGCCACGCAGTCATCTGCAACAGCTGCTGCAGAAACACGGGCAGAATGAATACGGATCCATAGAGCGCGAATCCGAGGAGCAGCCCGATGCTCACGCCGGCCGTGAGCTGCCGGCTCTTGAGAATGCGGAAGTTGATTATCGGCTCGTCGGTCGTGAGCTCGTGCCAGATGAGCGCGATTCCCGAGATGAGGGCCGTTACGCCGAGCATCGTCACGAAGCGCGAGTCCCACCAATCGTAGCGCTCGCCGCGCTCGAGCATCCACTGCAGCGATCCGACGCACAGCGTCAGCAACAGGATGCCCAGGTAATCAATCGTATCGGCGCGCTCCTGGTGCTCGGCGTCGTTCACATAGGTGACCGTGAGAATCGCGGCGATGATCCCGAGCGGCACGTTGATGTAGAAGATCCACGGCCAGTTGTAGTTGTCGGTGATCCAGCCGCCGAGTGTCGGGCCAAGGGTCGGGCCGACCATGACGCCGACGCCGAAGATCGCCATCCCCGTTCCGGCCTCTTCGGGTGGAAACGATTCGTACAGCGTGGCCTGGGCAGTCGAGAGCAGCGCGCCGCCTCCGATTCCCTGAATCACCCGCCAGAAAATCAGCCCGAGCAGCGAGTGCGACGCCCCGCAGAAAAAGGACGCCGTCACGAACAGCATGATAGAGCCCGTGAAGTATCGCTTCCTGCCGAAATAGGCGGACAGCCAGCCCGACATCGGTATGACGATGACGTTGGCGATGATGTACGACGTAGATACCCAGGCGATCTCATCGAGCGTCGCGCCAAGGTTCCCCATCATGTGAGGGATGGCGACGTTGACGATCGACGTGTCGATCAGCTCGAGCATCGCCGCCATCGTGACCGTGGCGGCGATGATGTACTTGTGGGCGTAACGGTCCTCCGAAGGCGCCATTGCCCTCGAAGGACGCAGTACGGCCGTGCTCACTTGTTCGCAGTGTTTACGTGGACGTTGGCCGAAAGACCCGGTCGCAGGGTGTGTCCCGCGCAGGATTTCGTGACTTCAATGCGCACTGGTACACGCTGCACGACTTTCGTAAAGTTGCCGGTCGCGTTGTCGGGCGGAAGGAGCGCGAACTTCGCTCCTGTCGCGCCGCTGACGCTCGCAACCTTGCCTTCGCCGACGCATCCGCCGTACGCATCGACCTCGAACTCCACGGGCTGACCGGGACGAATCTTGTCGAGCTGCGTTTCCTTAAAGTTGGCAGTCAGAAAAACGCCGGTATCGGCGACGATGCTCATCAAGGGCTGACCGGGCGCGACCAGCTGCCCAACCTCTACCTGTTTTCTCGAGACCTCACCCGACGCCGGCGCGGTGATGCGGGTGTAATCGAGCTGAAGCTGCGCATTCTCGGAGGCAGCGCGCGATGCGGATGTGCGCGCGTTCGCCACTCGCACACCAGCTTCAGCAGTGTTGACCGTCCCACTGGCCGCCGCGGCCTGACGCTCCGCCGCGAGGAGGTTGGCGCGCGCCACCGCCGCAGTTGCCTGAGCCGCGTCGAGTTGCTGCTTCGATATGATCTGCTTGTCGGCAAGCTCCCGCGCTCGGGCGAGGTCGGCTTCCGCTTTACTCGCGTTGGCGCGCGCCGCTCCGATTTGGGCATCCATCACCGCCCGCTGACCAGTCGCGCTCTGAACCTGGGCTTCGGCCTGTCCGGAAAAGCCAGCGCCGCCACCCGTTGCCTGCGCGGCGGCAAGATCCGCCTGCGCCTGCTGTAGCCGAACCTGATAGTCCGCGTCGTCAAGCTGCACCAGAAGCTGGCCCGCGTTTACGTGATCGTTCTCATTGACCCCCACCGTCTTTACGTATCCGCCGACCTTGGCCAGCACAGGAACGATGTGCCCGTCGATCTGCGCGTTGTCGGTGGACTGGTGCGACCGTCCGTAATTCCACTTCTGGAAACCCCATACGAGGATGATGATGCCGAGCAACACCGCAATCGGCAGAATGAACTTCTTCTTCGTCGACGGTTTGTCCGGCTCGGCCTCGGCGGTTCTGCCGTTGCGGGAGCTGGTCTGAGAGGCGGATTCGAGTGCGGTTGCCATAGTCTTTTCCGTGTTCCAACTGGTCTGAATGAAGTGTAGCGGAGGGAGTTCTAATGTCTATCTAATGGTCGTCACGCTTCCGACCGCACGGGCGAGGGACACCCGGGCGAGCTGGTAGCCGGTCTCTGCATCGTTGACAAGTGTTCTCGATGCAGTCAGCGCGAGGGATGCGTTGACGACATCAGCGTTGCCGGCCACGCCCGCGTTGAACCGGTCGCGCGCCTGCGACAATTCCTGCTCGGCGAGCCTGAGTCTCTCGCTGGCGGCATCGAGCTGCTCGCGGGCCGCGGCGAGATCGAGCACAGCGCCACGCACATCGGACTCTGCCTGCTGCTCTACATCGTGCTGGCGGAGCTGGGCCTCCTTGACCATCGATTGCTGCTCCTGAACTCGCGCCTCTCTCTTGAAGCCGTCGAACATTGGAATGGTGACTTGAAGTCCCCACGTGTAGGTGTTGAGAAGCTTGGCGCCGTTCTTCCCGATGATTCCGTCGTCAGCGACGAGACCGAGTGTCGGCAGTCGCTCCGCCTTGATAGCCGAGAGTCCTTGTTGAGCCGCGCGAACCCGCGCCTGCTGGGCGAGGATGTCCGGACGGCTCTTGAGCGCCTGCGCCAACAGCACTGCTTCGTCGGGCATAGGTTCCGTGGCCGCGGCAGCGGCGGAGAGCGAATCGGTAAGCACGATCCCGGTTCCGACAGGAAGCGACAAGGCCCGCAACAGATCGAGGTGCGCGTGATCGCGACCGTTTCGGGACGCGATGAGACTCGAGCGCGTAGCGGCGAGCTGTGCTCGTGCGCGTGTCACATCGAGGCCGACGCCGGTTCCCGCCTTGAGCTGCGCCTGAGCGATGCCGAGGAGATCAGTGGCGAGGAGCGTGTCCGCCTGACGGGCATGGAGGTCGGCGTCGGCGCGCATTGCTCTCACGTAGGCCATCGTGGCCGTTGTGGCGGCCTGCTCGGCGGTTGACTGAGCCTCCGCGCTGGACGCGCGCGCGTCTGCCTGTGCCGAATGCACGCGACCGAGCGCCCCGAAATCGAGAAGGTTCTGCTGAACGCGGCCACGGATATCGATCGTGTTGATCGGACCGAGAACCTGACCCTGTGGATCGAACAGGGGCGGATTCCCGGGAGTAGCGGGAAAATCGATGCCCAGCGTAGAAGTGTTGAACGTCCGACCCGCCTCCTGCACGTAGCTGCTCACATTCGGAAGCAAGTCCGCTCGGCGCTCGCGTACTCTTGCCTGCGCTTCGTCGGCGCGGAGGCGGCCGCCCTGCGCGAGCGCGCTCTGCTGCGCCGCGAGACGCCCGGCGTCGCCGAGGCTGAGTGAGATCACGGTAGTATCCTGCGCGGGAAGGCGCGGGGAAACGAATGCGATCATTCCTGCCGCAGTGAGAAGGAGACTGCGGCGCGCGAAGGAGAAATCAGTCATTGATAAATGGGATGAACGAAACGGCTTCCGATGCGGCGCCGTCTGCCTGTGCAAACGCTCCCTCGGTGGGAGCGATTGAATGGAGATAGAACTCAGCCAGCTCATTGAAGACTTCTTCGTCGGTCTTGTGGGCGAGTAGCGGGACACCGGTTCGCTCGTCGCGCCAGATGCCGTTCATGACGGTAAGCGCAACGAGCATGCGCGCGGCTACCATAGGGTCGATCTGGCGGAACTCGCCGGCGTCTACACCGCGGCGGATGAACCCGCTGATGAGCCGCTGGCCTCGTGCGACCACTTCATCGGCGTAGAACTTGGCGAGATCGGGGAACTGGTGAAGCTCGGCGAGGACGAGGCGATAGATGGTGATGAAGACGGGCGAGCGAACGAAGAGCCAGTAGTCACGCATAAACGCGACAAGCTGACTTGTGGGCGTCCCATGGGTCTCGGCTTTTTCGGCTCTCGCGATGGCGGCGACAGCTGTCTGCCGAATCATCTCGCGGAAGAGTTCTTCCTTGTTGGGGAAGTAGAGGTAGATGGTGCCTTTGGAGACTCCGGCGCGCTCAGCGATGTCCTGGAGCCGGGCGTTGGCGAGACCACATTCGCCAAAAACCTCGAGGGCGGCCTTGATGATTTGTTCGGGCCGGTCCTCGGGGCATCTGCGCCATTTTGGAGCGCACTTTGGTTGTTCTGGCTTGGTTCGGGGCAT
>DASXYR010000462.1:0-5225 GCA_036502385.1 Gemmatimonadaceae bacterium | reverse complement strand
AGCTCGCGGATGTTCCCCGGCCACCGATGCCTCTCGAGTGCGGCTACGGAGTCCGGGGCAAGGTGAAGCTTCTCTCGACCCTCCGCTTCCGCATGTCGTTGGACGAAGAAGTGTGCGAGGATCGGAATGTCGCCCTCGCGCTCACGCAGCGGCGGGAGCTCGAGTCGCGCCACATTCAACCGATAGAAGAGATCCGCACGAAACCGGTTCTCCGCGACAGCAGTCTCGAGCAGCATGTTCGTGCCGGCGACAATTCTGGCGGTAAGCGTACGCTCTTCCGAGCCGCCCAGGCGACGGAACCGCCGGTCTTCAACGACTCGCAGCAGCTTCGCCTGCAGCTTTAGCGGAAGCTCTCCGACTTCGTCGAGAAATATCGTCCCCGCGCCGGCGACTTCGAACAGTCCGCGCTTGAGCGCTCTCGCGTCGGTAAAGGCGCCCGGCTCGTGGCCAAAGAGCTCGCTCTCAAGCAGGGTCTCCGGAATCGCGGCGCAATTGATCGCCACGAACGGCTCGGCGGCCCGTGTGCTTGCCGCGTGGAGTCCGCGGGCAAAAAGCTCCTTTCCAGTACCAGTCTCACCGACGAGCAAGACCGTCACGCTGCGGCTGGTAGCAACCTGGGTCGCCAGGGCTAAAACTTCTCGGATTGCCGCACTCTCACCGATGACGTGAGAGTTCCAGCGGTCCGTCGAGGCTTGCTGAGATCGCGCTGAAATAATTACACCCGTTTCCTTGACGCGCAGACTTAACGACGGCCCATGCGTGGAATGTGAGTAGTCGATTGCCAGCCTGCGGCCCGAAGGTCAGCCGGCAGGTCTTAATAGCAGACGAGGAAACGGCGTGCTAAGTCACCCGTTTGTGAGGCTTTAACGGGCCTTGGGAGGAATCGGCCCTCGGGAGGCCTTCTTGGCCCCTCCAGCGACTAATTGGCGGGCAATGAACCCAGGAGAAGGGCGATCTCGGCGGCCTCGTGCCGGGCGCCAACGCCTTCGAAAGATTCAGCCGCCTCGACCCAGGCAAGGCGGGCTTCGGCAGAATTCCCCAGGGCCCTCGACGTTTGTCCGAATTCGCGAAGCATCTCGGCCTGAAGAAGGCGATCCTCGAGACCTTCAGCCTCGAAGATGGCGATCCGAAGCGTAGCGATGCTCTGGTCAAAAGCCCCGCGTTCGCGCTCGATTCGTGCGCGGCACTTGAGCGCCCCTGCGACCGTGAGATGATCGTCGCGGGTTCGCGCCCCTTCGAGCGAATAGCGACAGGCTGCCTCGGCCTCGTCCAGCTTGCCGATCGCGACCCACACCTCGGCCTGATTCAGCATCAGTATGCTCTCAACGAGTGAATCGTTGCGCTTTCTTGCGATCGAGAGGGCCCGATCGAATATCTCGATGGCGCGCTGGTAGTGACCGAGCTTCGTGTACAGCATTCCCAGGTTGTTGAGGACCCAGGAAACCGCCTCATCGTCGTTGGCCCGCTCGAAAGCCGCGAGACTGTTGGAGTAGCGGGCTTCAGCGCCGACGAAATTTCCGCGCATGTTCATGAGGACGCCGCGATTCTGCTCGATCATGCCAAGGAGTCGCACCTCTCCTGCTTTCGAGGCAATGTTGGCGGCTTCGGTGTACATCCGCTCACTCTCGGTCAGATTTCCGCGTCGCTGCGCAACGATCGCGAGGCAGTTGAATCCGTGAGCCTTGGCAGCAAGAGATCCGCAGCGATCGGCGTGCACAAGGCTCTGTTTGTAGCAGCGATAGGCGGCTTCGGTCTCGCCTTGCTCGCGGTGTAAAGTCCCTTTCCACCGAAGCGTGTCGGCGAGCATGGAGAGATCCTCGTCCCGCTCGAGAATGGCAATCGCATCGTCGTAAAGACCGTGCGATCGGGCGCATTCTCCTCGCTGCTCCGCGGCGCGAGCTTTGTCAACGAGGCCGCGCGCGCGGCCTGGCTCAGTCAGTGACATACGATCTCAGACAATTTACCTCACTCATTTGCAACACCTCGGTCGTTGGTGAACGGCGCTGACCTGCGACACCTTGAACAGATCAGTCGTCCACCTGCACCCAGGCGCCTGAAATCAAAATGTACCTCGAGAAGTGATTCAGAATCCACTCGTGAGATTCGGCTACGGGTTTCGCGCCATGGAGAATCGTGGTGCTCGCCTCGACCTCGACTGGGCTCGCCAGCCCGTCCGCGCCTATACTCTCCCTTCCTTCGGGTAGGTACGCGGAGCGAACCGAATTCCCTGCATCGGTGCCATAGGTCGCGGTGGTGCTCAGTCCCTGTACCGCGATCACAGGTTTCATGAATCGCAAGCCGTGAGGCTGCATCTCGTAGGCAACGAACGGTCCGGCCTTCGCGGTCACCGTGATCGCAGTCGGCTCGCTGAGCGCACCGGCCGGGATCGTCAACGAGAAATCAGACCCGGGAAGGAGAAGAGTAGCGCCGGCCGCGTCCACCACTGCGGACACGCTTTGCTCTGCTCTCGAGTGAGTTGCTGCCCACCTTACCGCATTTGCTCTCGTGCCCGTTCTTAGTGACGAAAAGGAAGCAGTCACCCGCGTCGCAGCGGGGACGAGTTTGACCGTCGAAAGTGGCGGACTGGTTATTTGACCAGGGTCGCCGCAGGAGAGCGCGAAAAAGGCGCTCGAAGCCAGGGCGAAGGATCTTAGCGCGCGTGTGCCCAACATCGTGAAATCTCCGATAGGGGAATTGGCGCAATCAACTGAAGTGCGTGGCATAGGCCATGCCCTGCGCCAAACCCTTGTGCCTCAAGATCTTACGATTCTGGTCGACCCTCGCTGGTCTATTCTGCTCTAACGTTCCGTTACGATGCGAAACGTTTTGGTATCGGGCTGAACCACCATCAGGATGACGCGCCCGATGCGAAGATGGCCATCCGCTGCGGCGTCGGTCTGCCTGGAATGTCCGCTGTCTCGGCCCATTCGAGGAATGTTTCCAGCAGCTGCGGGTCGAATTGACCGGGAGAGGAGCGCATGATTTCGGCGGCCCGGGCGTGGGTGAGGCCCGGACGGTATGAGCGGGTAGTAGTTAGCGCATCATATACGTCGGCCACGCAAAGGATGCGGGCCGCGAGCGGAATGGCCTCTCCAGCAAGGCGATCCGGATACCCCGTTCCGTCCCATCGCTCGTGGTGGTTCCTGATGATCGCCCGAATATCACCGGGGAAGTCGATGTCCGCCACGAGCTCGAGACCCGCCTCTGGATGGCGCTTCATGATCGCCCACTCCTCTTCGGTGAGCTTGCCAGGCTTGTTCAGTACTTCCGTCGGAACGATGATCTTGCCAATGTCGTGCAGCAGCGCTCCGATCCGGAACCAGAAGAGGGAGCGAGCCGTTAAGCCGGCACTGTCCGCCAGGACACACGCGAAGAACGCCACCCTCTCGCAGTGTCCCTGCGTGTAGCGATCCTTGCTTTCGATCGAGTCGCCCCACTGGCTTGCCATCTCGAGAAAGCGCGACTCCAATGCATCGTTTCTCCGCTCTATCTGCGCGACGCGATGCTGCGCCTTCACCTGGGAGTAAAGCGCGTGCGCCTCGTTCAAACTCAACAACATCTCGCGGTGACGTTTCTGCGCCCAGAAAAGCTCGGCCAGCTGCTCAGCGACGTCCGCTTTGAGAAGAAGGTCGCCGGTCTGCGAAGCGTGGAGATCCGCCTTATGCAGATAGTCCGAGGCTTCGACGAATTGGGCGCGCTCCCTCGAGATCACGCCCATGTGGCGGAAAACTTCGCCGCGCCACGACGGCGCTTCATCCGCATGATAGGCGAGCAGCTCCCGACAGTGTGATTCGGCGTCGTCGTAACGGCGCCCCGCAATATAGAGTTGAATCTTGTTCACACTCAGGTCGAGCTGGCGGGCATGATCTCCTTCTTCCTCGAACGCGCGTCCGGCATCAGCATATGCGGCTTCTGCATCCGCCAGATTCCCGAGCTCCATGTATGCAAGACCAATGTTGTTCAGTACCTGGGCCTCGTGATTCCGCATCCCCAGCGCCTGATATCCAAGGTGGCTCAGCCTGAACGCTTCGAGAGCCGCGCGTAGATCTCCGCGGATCATTGCGACCGTGCCGAGATTTTGATCGAGCATCGCGATGAGAGCTCCATCGCCGGCGCTCTCCGCCTTGTCGCGTGCGGCTTCGTAGATCGCAGCCGCCTGGTCGAGATCCCCACTCGTCTGATAGACGATTCCCACGACGTTGAGTGCCTGAGCTACAGCAGGAGGAGAGCCGATGATATCCGCTGATGCGACCGCGGCCTCCAGAACATCCAAGGCCGCCCCGCGATTCCCCTGCTCCATGTAGGCACGTCCAAGCCACCGCAGAACCGCCAGCCGGGTGCTCGCATGTGCATCCGGATTCCGGACGAGTTGTTCATACAGCGAGCAGGCGTCGGCCCAGCGTCCTTCGCGCTCTGCCTGCTTCGCGCGCTCGATGCTGTCCCTGACGGCGGAGGATTCCGCCGCCTGCAATTCTATCGTCGGCCTGCGATTTATCATGACAATGCTACGGTGGGTCCCAGCGGCTTACGCGGCTATCTGGTGAGGACTCCAGCTACGCTAGCAGACGAGGGAATGCTCTGCGGAGTCACCCCTTCCGGTACCGGCTCGAATGCGTTTAACCAGGCTCGCACCGCTCGCGAGCGGCGGCGCTACTGGCCCGGCAAAGACCCGAGGCGAGCTTCGATTTCCTGGACGTCGTAGATCGCCCCGGTAAGACGGAAGGCGTCAGCAGCTTCCCGCCATGCGGAGCGAGCGGCTCCGGCGTTGCCCACCGCCCGGGATATCTCACCGAGCTCCCGCAACATCTCGGCGTGAAGGAGGCGGTCCTCGGCTCCTTCCGCTTCATAGATGGCTATGCGCAAGGTGGCAATGCTCTTGTCGAGGGCACCGCGGCTTCGCTCGATGCTGGCCCGCACCTTCAGAGCGCCGGCGGCAGTGAGGTGGTCCCCGCGCCGCTGCGCATCCTCGAGCGCCTGCGCACACAGCGTGTCCGCCACCTCGAGACTGCCCAAGCCGACCCAAACCTCGGCGAGATTGAGCGTGACGACGCTCTTCACGACAGCATCGCCCCGCTCCAAGGCAATCAACAAGGCGCGATCGAAGAAATGCCGCGCCTCGCCAAAATTCCGGAGCCGGGTGTGGAGCATTCCGAGATTGTTCAGCACCCAGGACATGGGCTCGGCGTCACCGGCCTTTTCGAATGCGCTGAGGCTGTTGGAGTAGA
>DASXYR010000461.1:0-3965 GCA_036502385.1 Gemmatimonadaceae bacterium | reverse complement strand
GGTGAGCTTGAGGGAAAGCGGATGCGCGCGTCGCACCTCCGCCTGGAACTGTACCTCGTGGAACGCCGCCGAGATCCCCTTCATCCGGGGCACTGCGTGCTCGCGAAATGTAATGCGGGCTTCGTTCCCGCGCACCAGCACCGACTCGATGTCGGATGCCCCGCCGAGGATGCGGAGGACGGCCATCGCGAAGAATGCGCGCGCCGCATCGGGCAGCGCTCCAAACCGATCGCGCACCTCTTCCCGAAGAGCGTCGATCTCTGAGATGTCAGTCAGGTGGGTGAGTCTGCGATAGACATCCAGCTTGGCATCCTGTGACGTGATATAATCGTCGGGGACATAGGCGGGTACGTCGAGTGCGATCTCCGACGGCTGCAGCTTGGGCGCATCGTCTCCGCGCATGAGGCGATTGACGGTCTCGTCAAGCATTCGGAGGTACATGTCGAACCCGACTGCGTGCACGAAACCCGATTGCTCGGGACCGAGCAGATTCCCGGCGCCGCGCAGCTCGAGGTCCTTGAGCGCGATCTGGTAGCCCGCGCCCAGCTGGGTGTGGTGCTCGAGAATGGTCAGACGGCGGTTGGCATCCTCGTCGATCGAATCCGGCACGATCAAATAGCAGCTGGCGCGGCGATGCGAGCGTCCGACCCTGCCACGCAACTGGTAGAGCTGGGCCAAACCGAAGGTGTCAGCGCGGTTCACGAACATCGTGTTGGCGTTCGGGACGTCCAGCCCCGACTCGACGATCATCGTCGAGACGAGGACGTCGATTTCGCCATCAACGAACTGCCGCATCACTTCCTCGAGCTCGCGCTCGCGCATCTGGCCGTGACCCACGCCAATCCGCGCCCGCGGCACCACTCGTCGGATATGCTCGGCCATCCCATCGATGGTCTCGATGCGGTTGTGTACAAAGAAAACCTGTCCGCCGCGATCGAGCTCGCGGGAGATTCCCTCGTCGATTAGGCCATCGTCCCACGGCTCCACGTAGGTGAGCACGGGCGATCGATCGCGCGGGGGCGTTTGCATCAGCGTCATGTCGCGAAGTCCCGCGAGCGAGAGGTGGAGCGTGCGCGGGATGGGCGTGGCTGTGAGTGTGAGTACGTCGGTGTCCAGTCGGAGGCGCTTCAGGCGTTCCTTGTGTTTGACACCGAACCTGTGCTCCTCGTCAACGACGATGAGTCCCAGCTGCGAGAATGCGACGTCGGGGCTGAGGAGGCGGTGCGTGCCGATCACGACGTCGACCTTTCCCGCCTTGAGGCCGGCGAGGACCTCAGCCTGCTCTTTCGTGGACTGGAACCGACTCATCGTCTGGACGTTGACCGGAAAATCCGCCAGTCGCTCGCCAAAGGTTCGCGCGTGCTGGTCGGCGAGGATCGTCGTCGGAACGAGAACCACAACCTGCTTGCCCGACTGCACCGCCTTGAACGCCGCTCGCACGGCGATCTCCGTCTTTCCGTATCCGACGTCGCCGACGAGAAGCCGATCCATCGGCCGGGGACGCTCCATGTCTCCCTTCACGTCGGTTGTCGCCGTTCGCTGGTCGGGCGTGTCCTCGAAGAGAAATGACGACTCGAGCTGCCGTTGCCAAACGGTGTCGGGCAGATGCGGCGGCCGAGTCGCGACCTTGCGTCGCGCGTAGAGGTCGAGGAGCTCGACGGTCATCTCCTGGATTGCCGCGCGAGTCTTGTCGCGCTGCGTCGCCCACCGCTTGCCACCGAGTGAGTGAAGCCTCGGCGGGGGTGCGTCGGCGCTGATGTCGGCGGCCGACCGGTAGCGCTCGATCTGATCGATGCGATAGAGGGGAACGTTGAGCCGGTCGCCGCCCTCGTACTCGATGACCGCGACTTCCACCGTGCTCTCGCGCACGAACATCTGCTCGATTCCGCGATAGATCCCGACGCCGTGCTCGAGGTGCACCACATAGTCGCCGGGCTTGAGCGCGGTGAGGCTCTCGAGCGCCGTTCCGGTGACGTACCGCCTCGCGCGGCGGAATCGGCGCTCGCGGCGGAAAATCTCGTGGTCTGTGAGAACCCGATAGCCGGCGAAGCTTTCGCCACTGGGTGGAACCAGAAATCCCCCATCGAGAACCCCGATGGCGAGGCTGGCGGGTGATACGCGATCGTCGTTCAACAGCTCATCGAGCCGCTCTGCCTGACCGGCGTTATCGCACAGAATGATCGTTGGAATTCCGTCGGCCACGACGTGCTTGAGGCGCTTTATGTCGCGCTGAATCTCCTCGGGCTCGCGGAAGGGAAAAACGAGCTGCGCGTTCTCGCCGGCGAGGCCGATAGTGCCGAAGGCGGACAGAGCGCCAATCGATGTCTCCGGCGATTCGAACAGCTCATCGCGGCTCGGGGTGTCCTCGCCGCGCCGGCGGGCCAGGTCGATGTGATGCTGCGCCTCCGTCCACGTCCGTTCGACCTCCGGCTTGAGATGGGTTCCGCGCGGAACGACCACCAGCGTATCGGGCGGGAAGATCGCCCGTATCGATGTGCGCTCCGGCTCGGCATCTCCAGCGCTGATCTGGCCGTCCACCGGCAGGACGAGCGCAAGCTCGGCGTCGCGAACGGAGCGCTGCGTCAGCAGATCGAAATGACGGAGCTCCGAGATCTCGTCGCCCCAGAACTCGAGGCGCACGGGCTCGGCCATCCCGAAGCTGTAGATATCGAAGATTCCACCGCGCACGCTGAACTGCGCGACGTCCTCGACCATTGGCACCCGCTCGAAGCCGATCGCTTCAAGATGCGCCGCCAGAGCCTCAGGGCGACGAGTGTCGCCTTTTTTCAGCTCGAGTCTCGCGGCGGCAAGAGCCCGGGGCAGCTGCGTGCGCTCGAGGAGGGCACGACTCGTGGTGATGAGAATCCGGAGACCACCGCGACCAATCCGCTCCAGGGTTTCCACCCGCTCGCCGGCGACCTCCGCGTGCGCCTCCGCCTCTCCGAAGCTCTCGCGCGGCGGATAGAACGCCACGGCGTCGGAGGGAACGAGCGTGGTCAGATCGGCGAGCCAGCGTTCGGCCCCTGTTACGTCGTCATTGACGACAACAAAGAACCTCTGCGGGACGTATTCAGATAGGGCTGCGATGACGACGGCATCACTGGATCCGTGCAGTCCACCGAGCTCCTTTCGGGTGGAGGGTGAGGGCATCTCGGCGAGAAGCTCTCTGAACTCCCCAAGCGATTCGACGATGGAGAGCAGTTGCGGGAGCGGCATGGCGCAAGCTAAATCCGTCGGGTAGCTACAGGTAGCCGCGCAAGACGAAATTGACGGATCCCGGGATTGACTCTTGCTGGTATAGGTAGCACAATTGTATACAAACGACTGGGGGTCGGGTATGCGAGGCTCGAGAGCGGCATCAGTATTGGGGGTTGCGGCGCTTGCCGTTGGAGCGCTGGCGTCGTCCGCGGCGGCCCAGCAGGGCTCGAGTCGCGGAGCGCCCAACATCCGCGTCTATTCGCGGAGCGGCGTGGGCGTGGTCTCGAACTATGTCGAACCGGCGATCGAGATATCCGAGAACGCCTACGTGTTCGCGGTTTCGCTGGACCTGAACGGACAGATCCAGGTGCTGCAGCCCGATTTTCCTGGAATATCGGTTCGAATCGCGAGCGGCAGAGAGCTCAAGCTTCCGAATTTCTTTGCCGGATTCACCAACGGGGGCACGGGTGTCGGAACCGCCTACGGACGCAATGTGGGTGACTACCGCTCGACGGCCTACGCGGCCCAGGAAAACGACACGCGGGGCACGGTGATAGCGCTGGCGTCCCGCGCTCCGTTCAATCTCGATCGCATCGCAAGCGCCGGCGACTGGAATATTTCCGCGATACGTGGCCTCATCGAGTATCGCTCCCCCGCAGCTGCGGCACAGGCGTTGGCGTCGTATTTGGGCGCCAGGGGCGAGCCGATCGGACGCGATTACATGCGCTTCGCAGGGGGTCGTCAGAACTACTACGCATCGAGCTACC
>DASXYR010000460.1:0-7332 GCA_036502385.1 Gemmatimonadaceae bacterium | reverse complement strand
ACCGCGCACCTTCGCGTCCTCGAACTACCACGATCTCGTCGACATGCCCTTTTTCGTGGGGCAGTTCGATGTCGACAGCGCGCAGATCGCCGACCATTGGGTCCGATTCGCGACGTACCCGGCGGGCAGCGTCGCCGGTGGCCCGCGCGTCGCCGTTTGGGAAACGCTGAAACGAGTGATTCCTGTGGAAGCAAAAGTGTTCGCCGAAATCCCCTGGAGCACCTACAGCGTGATGCAGATCGCGGATCCCTCCTTCGGCGGCGGGTCGGGGCTCGAGCACCAGAACTCCCATGTCGACATCTATGGCCCATCGCTGCTCGGCACGCCCGTCATCCATTCGATCTACGCCCACGAAATCTTCCATTCGTGGAACGTGAAGCGTCTGCGCCCCGGCGATCTCTATCCATACCGCTACGATCAGCCGCAACCGACGACTCTTCTCTGGATCAGCGAAGGAATCACCGACTATTACGCCGATCTCGCGGAGACGCGTGGCGGCGTGCTCGATACGAAGGGATTCTACGCCGCGACCGAAGACAAGATCTCGCAGGTGGCCGACCTTCCGCCGACTTCGCTGGAGGACGCGTCGCTTTCGACGTGGATCCATCCGCGCGATGGCAGCTCGTACATCTACTATCCCAAGGGGTCAATCGCCGGATTCCTGCTCGACATCCTGATCCGCGACGCTTCAAACAACGCCAAATCGCTCGACGACGTGATGCGCGGGCTGTACGCGAACGACTACAAGAACAACCGCGGCTTCACGTCCGACGAGTGGTGGTCCGCGGTGACCGACGCGGCCAATGGAAAATCGTTCACCGATTTCTATGCGCGTTACATCGATGGCCGCGATCCGTTTCCGTACGACGCGGTGCTACCCCTCGCCGGGCTCAGGCTCGTGCGCGATACGATCAACGAGCCGCGGGTGGGGATCGCGACAATCCAGGACAGCGCCGGAGTCCACGTGACTGAGATCGTGCCCGGTAGCTCCGCCGAGGGCGCTGGCGTGCAGCCGGGCGATATGCTAATGGCCATCGGTGGAATCAGCGCCGCTGACCCAACGTGGTCTGAGCAGTTCCGCGCCAAATACGCGCGCACGCCACAGGGTTCGCCAGTTCCAATTCTCATTCGGAGGGACGGTCGGGAAATGACGCTGAACGCGCGCCTCGCGTTCACTCCCCGGGTGGAATCGCACCTCGCAGAAGACTCGCGCGCATCGGCGAAGGCGCGTCGGGTGCGGGATGGGATTCTGAAGGGCATCACGTCCCCGTGATGCCCGGAGAACGCTGAGCTACTTGAGAATCGCCTTGGCGATCGTCTGCAGCTGCATGTTCGACGTCCCTTCGTAGATCGTACCGATCTTGGCGTCGCGATAGAATTTCTCGACCGGGTAGTCCTTCGTGTACCCGTAACCGCCGAACAGCTCGACGCACAGCGAGGTAACACGCTCGCACACCTGCGACGAGAACAGCTTTGCCATCGCGCCCTCGCGCGCGATGTCGTGGCCGGCATCCTTGAGCCGCGCGGCGTTGTAGACCATCAGGCGCGCGGCTTCGACCTCGGTTGCCGCCTGGGCGATCTGGAACTGGATGCCTTGAAACTCGGACAGTGATTTCCCGAACTGCCTCCGCTCGCCGAGGTATTTGATGGTGGCGTTGATGGCGCCCTGCGCGACGCCGATCATCTGAGCGCCGATTCCGATGCGTCCTCCGTTCAACGTATTGATCGCGATCTTGTAACCCTGTCCGACCGGGCCGAGAACGTTCTCTTCGGGAACCTCGCAGTTGTCGAGGAGGAGCTCCACCGTGCTCGACGCGCGGATGCCAAGCTTGTCCTCCTTCTTGCCCACCTTTAAGCCCTTGAACTCGCGCTCGATGATGAATGCCGTGATGCCGCGATAGGCAGCCGACGGATCGGCGTTCGCGAAGACGACAAAGACGCCCGCTTCCGCCCCGTTGGTGATCCAGAGCTTCTGCCCATTGAGCACCCAGCGATCGCCGCGCTTCTCCGCACGAGTGGCCAGCCCGAAAGCGTCCGAGCCCGATCCCGATTCCGAAAGCGCGTATGCGCCGACGATGTCGGAGGCGAGCATCGGGAGATACTTCGACTTCTGCGCGTCGCTCCCGTAGCGATTGATCGGAAAGTTGACGAGCGTGTTCTGAACGTCGCAGACGATTGCCGCGGCCGCGTCGACCTTGCTGATCTCCTCGACGGCGAGCGTCAGCATGAAGAGAGACCCTCCCGCGCCACCGTACTGCTCGGGGACCTCGATTCCCATGAGGCCGAGCTCGAAATACTTGGGGAGAAGGCTGGGATCGATCTTTCCCGCCTTCTCCATCTCCATAACGCGCGGTCGAACCTCTTCTTCCGCGAAACCGGCGACGGCGTCGCGGAACATCGTCTCCTCTTCGGACAGGAGGGTCAGTGCGGGTGTATTTGACGGGGCGTCAGTTGGCATGAAGCGGAAGCTGTTCAGGCGGTAGCGGTGCGGTCATGGCGCGCGCCAACACGATCTCCGCGAGCTTCTCGTCCAGGCCGAACGCCGGCGTCACGGCGAATGTGACATTGGGGAAATTCTTCGCCGTATCCGCCACCATTCGGGGGATGTCGGAGGTGGAGTGGCGTCCGGGAGAGAGCATGTAGGGAAAGACGATTACCTCGGACGCGCCGGCGTGAACGCAGCTTGCGAATCCGGCGGCGATGTCGGGGTCGGCGAGCTCCATGTGCGCGTATCTCACGACGACATCGGGTCCGCCCATAGTCTGGATGAGATTCGCCATGCAGCGCAGCATGTCGTTCGCTTCGCGCATGCGTGAGCCGTGGTCGACGATCAGGATACCCTTCATCTGCTCAAAATGGCTGGAGGGCCGCGCCGAGACTAGTGTGCGGGTTCGTCGAGGGCGGTTCCACGTTGCCAGGTCGGCGTGGCGATGCCGCCGGCGTCCTCGTAGAAGTGGATCTTGTCCGGAGCGTAGATCTTCGTCAGGAGCACAATCTGCCCGGTGTGCATCGCGAAGTGCTCGACGACGTGATAGACGGCGCCGAGAATCGTCGTCTCACGCGCCTGAATGACGATCGAGCGATCGAGGTCGGCGGGGTCCAGCTTGGCCAACACAGAATCAGCCTTGGCGAGAACGGTCTCGAGATCACGCAGGAGCTTCGATGCGTCGCGCCCCTCTTTTTGCGCGAACTCTCCAGCTCTGTATCGGCTGATCGTCTGCCCGCCGACGCCGCCCAATATCCATTCGGTGACGTTTCCGGCCAGGTGCACCAGAAGATTCCCGACGCTATTGGAGGTTTCGTTCGGTCTCGACCACGTGGCTGCGCCAGGCAGCGCGTCGACGCAGTGACGAATCTTGATCGGATACTCCTTTGCGAGCCAGTACCGCGAGCGGGAGATGAACAGCTCCGTAACCATCAGCCGGCTCGCGCAACCGAGGGAGCGAGGTGGTCGCGGAAAACCTCGAGCGCCAGCTCCACCTTTCCGAATGGCGCCGACACCTGTACCCCCTGCACGAGAGGCCGCACGCGCTCGAGCATCTCTCTCGCGATCGCGATTCCCTCGGCCACGCCGTGCTCCTTCGACTTGGAGCTCGCAATCCGCATCCGCTCAATTATAGCGGGCGGCACGACGACGCCAGGCACTTCATTGGCCAGAAACTCCGCATTGCGCAGGGAGACGAGCGGCCAGATTCCCGCGACGATCGGAATGCGCGTGTGCTCGATGGTGCCGAGGAACTTCTCGAGCTGCGTCGCATCGAACACGGGCTGGGTGATCGCGTACTCCGCCCCCGCCTCGACCTTCCACTCGAAGCGCTTCAGCTCGTGCGCGGGATCGAGCGCCGCCGGATTCACGCCGACTCCGATGGCGAACTTTGTAGGGGCACCAATGGCGTTGCCGCCCGGATCGAGTCCGTGATTGAGCTGGCTCACGAGGTTCGTGAGGCCGATCGCGTCGATGTCGAAGACAGCGGTGGCGTTCGGATACGGACCCATCTTCGGCGGATCGCCCGTGATGAGGAGGATGTTGTGAAGCCCGACAGCTGCCGCGCCCAGGAGGTCGCTCAGCATGCCGAGGAGGTTGCGATCGCGGCAGCAGTAGTGGGTGACAGTCTCGATGCCAATCTGCTGTTCTATCAGCACGCTGGTGAGCAGCGCGCCCATGCGGCTCTGCGCGCGCGGACCATCGGGCACGTTGACCGCATCAACACCTGCATCGCGCAACCTCGCGGTGTCGCTCAACATCTTCGTCGCATCGACCCCGCGCGGCGGTACGATCTCCACCGACGTCACGAACTCGCCGCGTGCCAC
The DNA here is from genome assembly GCA_036502385.1 of Gemmatimonadaceae bacterium. Lineage (GTDB taxonomy): Bacteria > Gemmatimonadota > Gemmatimonadetes > Gemmatimonadales > Gemmatimonadaceae > UBA4720. Next base: position 3,021 of record DASXYR010000460.1, on the reverse strand, counting down.
CTTCGCGCCCCACTTCGACCGTTGCGCCAACGGAATGGGCTGCACGCCCGGATTCTCGGGTGGAAGATCGGGTTGCGCCTGTCGCCGCTCCCTCGCCGGCACGCGCGGTTGTCTGGGCGACAGCGGACGAACGCCCTCCACCATCGCCGCGATGTGCTCCGGCGTGGTTCCACAGCAGCCGCCGACGATCTTGGCGCCCGCCTGAACTAGGTGGTGCGCGTAAGTCGCCATGTACTCGGGGCTCGCCATGTACATGCTGCGGCCGCTCACGTCGCGCGGCATGCCGGCGTTCGGCTGCGCGCTCAGCTTGCGCCGGCTCACGGGCACCATCTTCTCGATCGCGTCGAGGATGATTTGCGGGCCGACGGAGCAGTTGAGACCGATCACGTCGGCGCCAAAGGCGTCCAGCGACTGGGCGAGATCCTCGACCGACACACCATACGGGGTGGCGCAATCGGCGCCGATCGTCATCTGCGCGATGACGGGAATCGTCGGATCCACCTCGTGCGCGGCGCGAATCGCCTGTTCGATCTCGTGGATATCGGCGAACGTCTCGAGAATGAACAGATCACATCCGCCATCCTTGAGCGCCTGGAGCTGCTCGCGGAATGCGGCGCGCGCCTCATCGAGGCTCGTTGGTCCGAACGGCTCAACGCGCACGCCGAGCGGGCCTACCGCGCCAGCCACGAGGATATCGTCGTCGGCTACCTCGCGCGCGAGCTTTGTCGCTGCCCGATTGATATCGGCTACCTGTGCTTCGAGTCCGTACTGCGCGAGCTTGATCCGGTTCGCCCCGAACGTGTTCGTCTCGAGAACCTCGGCGCCTGCCTTCTTGTACGCCTTGTGGACGTCGCGTACGAGATCGGGCGCGCGCAGATTGAGCTCGTCGTAGCACTGATTGATGAAGACGCCCTTGTTATAGAGCATCGTCCCCATCGCGCCATCGAAGACGATGACCTGCTGCGGGTCGAGCAACCGGGCGATCAGCGGATTCTCAGGCAACTGCCGCCTCCGGTTCCGTCGACACGCCCGACGCCGAACCGCGCACCGCGTAGTACTTGGCTTCGGGATGATGGATGACTATCGCGGCCGTCGACTGCTCGGGCATCAGCTGGAATGCCTCGGTGAGCTCCATGCCAAGCGCCTCCCTGGCGGGAAGAAGCTTGAACACGGTTGCGTGATCGTCGAGATCGGGACACGCGCCATAACCCCACGAATATCGCTTCCCGCTTGGCACGCCCAACTCCTTCTTGATACGCTGATGAGCCCACTCCGCCACCGCCTCGGCGGATTCCACTGATAATCCGTGGGAGTAGAAGGCCTCGGTGTATTCGTTTTTCGCCTGCAGCTCCTCGAACCGCTTCGTAGCGTCGCTGCCGACCGTGACGATCTGCAGGGGCACGACATCCACATCGCCCGAGTCGACGCTGCGGATATAATCGGCGAGACAAAGACGCTCGCGACCCACCATGCGCGGGAAGTGGAAGCGCGCTATCTCGCGCAGCGATCCACCGTCGCTCGAGTACGCGGCGGGGTCGTAGATGATGACGTCGTTTCCCTGCGATTGGGCGGGGAAGTAACCGTACACGATCTCCGGCTTGATCCAGCCGGTTTTCTTCGCGTCCTTCTTGAGGCGCTCGAGCACGGGCTCGAACTCGTCCTTTACGGTCGACTTGAACTGCTCGCCCGAGCCGCGAGCTCCCCATTGAAGACGATAGAGCTCGTCGAGGTCGAGGAGGCCGAAGATCTCATCGAGCGGGATGTCGCGGACCACGCGCGTTCCCCAGAAGGGAGGTGTCGGGACGGGATTGTTCGCGGCCACGTCGCTGCGCTCGCCCCCGGCATCACCGACCGCTATGTCCTTGCCCACGCTCGTGCGGAGAAACACGTCCTTTCGCGCGTCGTCGAGATTCTTGATCGTGAACTTCTCGCGCCGCTTCGAGTCCTGGAGGACATCCATCGTCTCGAGTCCCTCGAACGCGTCCTTGCAGTAGAAGACGCCCGAATCGTAGGCGCGCTCTCCCTCGACGAACAGCGCGCGGCGTCCGAAGCGGCGGTTGATCGCCGCGCCGCCGATGAGTACCGGAATCTGCATTCCGCGCCGGTCGAGCTCCTGAACGCAAAGCGGCATCTGCTTCGATGTCGAAACCAGCAGCGCACTCAGGCCGATGGCGTCGGCGCCTACTTCGACCGCCTTATCCAGAATCGTGTTGACCGGAACCTGTTTGCCGAGGTCGAAGACGGTGTAGCCGTTGTTGGAGAGGATCGTATTGACCAGCGACTTGCCGATGTCGTGCACGTCGCCGTACACGGTAGCGAGCACGACCTTGCCCTTCGTGTATCCCTCCGCCTTCTCGAGAAACTGCTCGAGGTGCTTGACGGCCTTCTTCATCACTTCGGCCGATTGAAGCACGAACGGCAGAATGAGCTCGCCCGCGCCGAACTTGTCGCCGACTTCCTTCATCGCCGGCAGCAGGATTTCGTTGAGAACGCGCACCGGGTTCGCACGCACGCCGGCGGCGTCGAGCTGCTCCTCGATGCCGTCTTTCTTCCGGTGCAGGATCATCCAATGGATCTTCTGCTCGGGCGTCATGCCGGCGGTTGGGTCTTCCTTCTCCACCTGCGTCGTGGTGCCGGTGCCACCGACGTTCGCGAAGTACTCGATGAACCGTTGCAGCGCGTCCGGGCGCTTGTTGAACACGAGATCGTCCGCCATCTCCCGCTCGGCCGCCGAGATCTCGGCGTAGGGCCGGATGTGCGCCGGGTTGACGATGGCGGCGTCGAGCCCCGCCTGCACGCAATGGTGCAGGAAGACAGAGTTGAGAACTCCGCGCGCCTCGGGGGTGAGCCCAAAGCTGACGTTCGACACGCCGAGGATTGTCGAGACGCCGGGCAGCTCGCGCTTGATCAGACGGATGCCTTCGACTGTCTCCTTACCGGAGTCGATCCACTCCGCGTCGCCTGTCGCGAGGGTGAAGGTCAAGGCATCGTAAATGAGATCTTCGGGCGACAGCCCATACT
>DASXYR010000459.1:0-4683 GCA_036502385.1 Gemmatimonadaceae bacterium | reverse complement strand
GCCGAAGGCCATCGCGTAGGGCAGGTATTTCTCGGACATCTCGGGAGACGTGATCATCTTACGGTAGCGCTCGACCTCGACGCGCTCGAGGAACTCCTTGAAGCCAAGCGTGGCCTCGCGGGCGCGGGCTCCGGCGATGGTCCGGGCGGGCATGATCAATCCGAAAATTGCGAGCGTCAACGCGGTGCCGATCATGGCGAAGACCAATGCCGGAATGGACAGCATCGACAACGGCATCTTTCCCGTCATTCCAATCAAAAAGAATCCAGCCATGAAGACGAAAGCGGCCCCAGCGAGCCACACGGACTTCACCTTGTCCGGGCGCTGCAGATAGAAACCCTTCTCGACAAGGCTGTCGTAGATCGCGCCGCGAATACCGTCGATCGATTTGTAGAATTTGTTATGCAGATCCGACAATCGGACATCGAGCTCCCCGATTGGCGCCAATTCCGACAGTCCCTCGAGATAAAGCTGCTCGTGCGGCGCGAGCGTCGCCCATTCACTGGCCGGCTTCAGGAAGTGAAAGATGTAATCGGTGGAAGATGTCAGGCCGAGCAGATGCTTCTCGGTGACTTCCTTGATCTGGACGTACCCGCGCACGGCGAGATCGACGAGCGTGGACGTGATATCCTGCATGTCGACGCTGTTGTCGATGAGCGTTCCCGATTCGGCGGGCGACATCCCCTTGATCGGCTCGTAGCGGACGACGTAGGAGAGCTCTTCAGGATCTCGGCCGCGCCGGTTCCATGTGCGGAAGGCGAGAAAGAAGACGAGGAAAGGAATCGCCGCCGGCAGATACCTGAGGCTGTCCATGAACTGCTGCCGCGCCTGGCTTGGACGGGATGCGATGTGACCCGCCGGCCAGCCGACGCCGATGCTCATGCCCTCGTGCGGGCCCAGACTTCGAAGCCCGTTGAAGCTGATTTCGTTGACATCTTTGGCGATAGTCGCCGCATTGCCTGTGGCGCCCGCGAAACCGGTGTAGACGGCGGTTCGCGTCGCCGTCACACCAACGGGCAGAATCACGTCCGCGCGTACGTGATCGATCGGCATGTCCCAGCCGTTGCCGGTGACGTTCCAGTACAGCTCGTCGATCGCGCCCGGCTCGCTCCCGGCGTAGTAGAACCGGATCGCGTTGTGGACGCGGTAGCGGATGACGATTTTGCGATCGGCATCGTTCGCGCCAGGCACCCAGATGCGCAGACCGATCGTCCTGCCATTGTCCTTCTTTTCACGCTCTACCCTAAGCGGCGCGCCGCTCGCGTCGGTGATCGCGAGGACATCGACGTCGAGCCTGGTAGCGCGTCCCTGCGCAGTGTTGTGCTGCAACGACAGGTCGCGAACGATGCCATTCCACTCGCCCGAAAAGCCAATCGTGAGATTCTCGACGACGTCGAGGGTGCCGTCGGAATGAACGGTTAGCTGCGCATCGAAGTCCCGGATGCGGATCGAGCGCCCCTGCGCGCCCGCGGAGCCCGCGAGCGCGAAGAGGAGAAGGAGTGTTTTACGGATCGTTAGAACGCGACCTTGGGCAGCTCGCGATCGCCCGCGGATGCCTCGAAGAACTCCAGCTCCTTGTAGCCCATTGGACCGGCGATGAGGTTCGACGGAACCGTGGAGATCGCCGTATTGAAGTCGCGGACGACGGCGTTGTAGTAGCGCCGGGAATCCTGCACGGCGTCTTCGATCGAGGCAAGCTGCGCCTGGAGATCGCGGAAACCACCCGCCGCCTGAAGCTGCGGATAGGCTTCGACCGCTACCGTGAGGCCGCGCAGCGCGCTCGTCAGCCCTGCCTCCGCCTCCGCGCGCGTGGCGGGTCCGGCACCCTGGGCAGCGACGGCTTTCGTTCGGGCGGCCGTCACCGCATCGAGCGTTTCCTTCTCGTGCGCGGCGTAACCCTTCACGGTTGACACGAGATTGGGCACTAGATCGGCGCGTCGCTTCAACTGCACGTCGATGTCGGACCAGGCGTTCTGGGACCGGACGCGAAGCGACACAAGGCGGTTGTACAGCGAGACAATCGCGAGGACGATTACGGCGGCAATGACGAGGAGAACCACGAGTATCATCGCAGTGGGGTGAGAGGTGATCGAAAATGGCGGTTTGACACCGCTCGGTCAATGCACCAGGCCAGCTCCCGACGCTTGAGCGACTCGTGTCGGAGAGCTACTATCGAAGTACGATGTTCGAGCCTCTTTTGATTCAGGATTCGCGACCGTGATCGAGATCGTCTTCGCGGTAGTCGCGCTCGCGATCATAGCGGTCACGATCACGCTGACGATGCGGGCGGTGGTTCACGCGCGCGATCTGTCCGAGTCGCGCGCGATCCAGCTGGAGCGTCTGAACGAGGACTTCCAGCGGGTCGCCAATCGCGCGACAAAGCTGCTGGATGTAACGACCGCGCTCTCCGAAGCCCGAACGGTCGAAGAAGTCACCGCGGTGGTACTCGGCAAAGGGCTCGAGGTCGTCGAAGCCGCGCGCGGCGTGCTCGTCTCCGTCGAAGGCGATTCGCTCAAGCTCCTCGGCGTTCGTGGGATGAGCCCCGCATTGGAGGCGGAGCTCGGCCACATCTCGTCCGACTCCGACATCCCGATCGTTCACGCGCTGCGGAAGGGCGAGATGATCTCGATCGATTCGAGCGAGGAATTCAGGCGCATGTATGGCAAGAGCTTCCAGGGATTCGACGAGCTTGCCGACATGCAGACGTATATCACAACGCCGCTCATTCATGAGGGTGAGGCCGTCGGCGCACTTTCGCTCCATTTCAAGGAGGCGTGGGCGCTGGGCGCCGCCGATCGAACTTTCACCAAGCTCCTGGCGCAGAGTGCGTCGACGGCGCTCTTTCGGGCGCGGAGCTACGACGCGGAACGCGGCAAGCGCCAATCCGCCGAGATGCTGGCGCACGCCCGCGAAGACGTGCTGGGCGTCGTCGCGCACGATCTGCGGAATCCGCTCAATCTCATTTTGATGACGGGCGAGCTGCTGATGCACGAAGAGCTTTCCGAGCAGAGGCGCAACGACATGCTCGCTATCGGCATGCGCGCGGCTCAGCAGATGAATCGGCTGATCGACGATCTGCTCGACACCGTGCGGCTTCAGGCCGGGAAGCTGTCGCTCGCCGTGGAAGAGGTGAGCGTCGAGAAGATCATCCGTCAGGCGGAGGAGACATTCCGTCCGCTCGCGGAGAGACGACACGTAAATCTCGAGACGACTGGTGACGGCGGCGCGTGCGTACGAGCGGATCCAGCGCGCGTGTCACAGATCGTCGGGAATCTGATTGGGAACGCGATCAAGTTCACGCCGGCGAAGGGGACGATCAAGCTGAGCGCGACGTCGGGCGACAAGCAGGTCGTCTTCCAGGTGGTGGACGATGGGCCGGGCATCGCGCCGGATAACATATCGCACCTGTTCGACAACTTCTGGCAGGCGCGAAAGGACGACAGGCGCGGCGTGGGACTGGGGCTCGCGATCGTGAAGGAGCTGGTCGAAGCGCACGGCGGGAAGATCTGGGTCGAGAGCGAGGTCGATCACGGGAGCACGTTCTCCTTCAGCCTGCCCACGGTGGCGAGAGCGGCGGACACAGCGGCCGGGGTGGCCTGAAAAACCGGTGCCCGGTGCCTGGTGCCCGGTGCCAGTGCCCGACAACCATTGGCCGCTGCCGGTGTGTCCAACAGGGATCGGAGCTGCAAATGACACTACTACAACGGAAGCCAGCATTGCTCGGGCTGTTAGTGCTCAGCATGCTATGCGCGAAGCAGAGTGGCGCACAGGATAGCTCGTTCGCCGCGCTGCAGCAGCGCGGCAAGATGGCGATGGGCGTGGATCAGTACGAATCGCAACACCAGTTCGACATCCTTTCGAACGGCGGGCGAATCGCGCTCGAGATGAAGGGCGACGACTCCCTCTCGGTCGCGCAGATTCGGGCACACCTCAAGCTCATCGCGCACGCATTCCAGGCGGGCGACTTCTCTACGCCGGAATTCGTTCATATGCGCTCGATGTCGGGAACTGACGTCATGGCCCGAAACAAGGCAAGGATTCTTTATTCGTACGCGGATCTGCCACGCGGCGGAGAGGTGCGAATCACGACCAAGGATCCGCGGTCGCTGGCGGCGATTCACGAATTCATGTCAGCCCAGCGGGGCGACCACAAGGCGCATGGCATGGGCGACATGAAGTAGCTCACAAACTGGCAGTGCGGACGGATCAGCGGGACATCAGAGGGCATACGCTTTGCCCCTTAATCTGACAGACGCAACTCAGCAGCTGAGGAGCCAATGTCAGAGACCCTCGTAAAATTCGACGAATCAATCTCAGATTCCACGGGCGCCCGCTATTTCGTGGAGGCCGTCGGGCGGCAGCGTGAGGACGGACTCTGGGAAGGCTATCTCGAGTTTCTGCCGCTGAACGAGAGGGCGGAGCGCATCACGTCGGATCGCGAGACGACGCAGCCCAACCGGAGGGCGGTTGATTATTGGGCGCAGGGACTGAGTCGCGTTTATCTGTCGGGAGCTCTCGATCGCGCCCGGTTGTCCACGTCCACGCACGAGCGAGTCCGGCCGATGTTCGACTCGAGGCAGAAAGGCCGATAGGCGGCGATCGTGAGAAGCTCTGCCGGATACATTAGCATCGATTGCATCGGAGCTGCGAAATGTTCTTGATGATCGGAGTTGTCCTTCTGGT
>DASXYR010000458.1:0-3200 GCA_036502385.1 Gemmatimonadaceae bacterium | reverse complement strand
ATTTTTCTTATGGAAGGAACGGCGACTGACTGTAATGGGTCTCCTTAGATCCGGCTTCGACTGGCCACCCTTGGAGGGACAAGGGGAAAGCCAGGAAGACCGGTGAGACCGGTGAGGCGGTCGGCGGTTGGGCGGCGCGATCGGACGCGCTGGTACTGCACTTCACTGGAGTTGAGAATTGTTTCTTGGACACTACGGCATCGCGTTCGCGGCGAAGAGGCTTGCGCCTCGAACCTCGCTCGGCACCGAGCAGGTGAGGATTTTCGCGTGGACGGCTCTGGCCATCTGGCTATTCGTGCCGTGGGCGTGGTGGGTCGACAAGCATCGCAGTTCGATCGCGCGGATCGACGCTGGAACTGCGCGGTATCCATCGACGCTCTGAGCCAGTGAATCTCCGGAAATGGATCCTTGGCGTTCTCGCCATCGGATTTGCCGCGCTCTCGATCTCGCTGGGATTCTGGCAGCTTCGCCGCCTCGCAACGCGGCGAGCGGCAAACGCGGTGCTCGAGTCCCGCCGAGAGGCGCCCGAGGTCCCGCTCGACTCACTTCCAGTCGATACGTCCCTGGCGCATTTCAGAAGGGTGCGTGTTCGCGGCGCCTACGACTACTCCAATGAGATCGTACTCACGTTGCGTGGGCGGAACGGATCCCCGGGAGTGAATCTCATCACGCCCGTTCGACGGGCGGGAAATGACAGCGCGGTGCTCGTGAATCGTGGCTGGGTCTATTCCCCCGACGGCGTTACTATCGACACCAAACAATGGCGGGAGGGAGACAGCGTCGACGCAAATGGTTTCATCGAGACGTTTCCCACCCAGGGTCCGTTCGACGCGCCCAATCCAACACGACCTAAATCGATGCGACGGCTCGAGCGTGCGCGTCTCACCAAGTTCTTTCCTTATCCGATCGCGAATTATTACGTTGTTGTGACTGATTCAGCGCTCACTCCGAACGCTCCTCCGCGCATCGAGCCCGCCCCGCTGGACGAAGGTCCGCACCGCAATTATGCCATCCAGTGGTTCGCGTTCGCGATCATCTCCATCGTGGGATTGGTTATCTTCCTCAGACACACATGAGCGACATATCGGTCGGAACTGCGAGTGAGAAGGAAGCGCGCGACGTAGCAGAAAGCGCGCGCGAGACAGAATGGGCGCATCCGAGCTTCGTCCGCGAGCTGTTCCTGGGACGATTCCGGCTCGACCTGATCCATCCGCATCCCCCGAACGACGCCGCCGAAGAAGCGCGGGCGAAGCCCTTCATGGACAAGCTCCGCGCATTCATGGAGCGCGTCGATTCAGAAGAGATCGACCGCACCGGTGAGATTCCAGAATCGATCGTCCAGGAGCTCCGCGACATGGGCGCGTTCGGAATCAAGATCCCCAAGGAGTACGGCGGGCTTGGTCTCTCGCAAATGAGTTATATCCGCGCGATCGAGATGGTGACGTCCAAGGACGGATCGCTTACGGCAATGCTGTCAGCTCACCAATCGATCGGCGTTCCGCAGCCGCTAAAGCTGTTCGGGACGGAGGAGCAGAAGCGCAAGTATTTCCCGCGCCTCGCGAAGGGCGCGATCTCGGCGTTCGCATTGACCGAAGTCGACGCGGGATCGGATCCCGCCAACATGCGCTGCACGGCGACACCAACGCCCGACGGAAAGCATTTCATCATCAACGGCGAAAAGCTCTGGTGCACAAACGGCACGCGGGCGGAGCTGTTCGTGGTGATGGCGAGGACGCCCGAGAAGGAGATCAAGGGGAAGAAGGTCAAGCAGATCACCGCCTTCATCGTCGAAGCGTCGATGCCGGGCGTCGAAGTCGTGCACCGGCTCCGCTTCATGGGCCTCAAGGCGATCGAGAACGGGCTCATTCGCTTCAAGGACGTGAAGGTCCCGCGCGAGAACATCCTCTGGGAAGAGGGGAAGGGACTCAAGCTCGCACTCGTCACGCTGAACACGGGCCGGCTCACGATCCCCGCGGGCTGCGCCGGCGCCGGAAAGCAGATGGTCTCCATCACCCGCAAGTGGGCGAACGAGCGCGTGCAGTGGGGACAGCCGATCGGAAAGCACGAGGCCGTCGCACAAAAGATCGCGCGCATGACGGCGTACACCTTCGCAATGGAGGCAGTGGCCGAGTTGTCGGCGGCGCTCTACGAGAAGGGCGGATACGACATCCGCCTCGAGGCGGCGATCGCCAAGCTGTTCAACACCGAAGCCGGTTGGAGAATCATTGACGACACGCTGCAGATTCGCGGCGGTCGCGGCTACGAGACCGCCGCCTCGTTGGCCAGTCGCGGCGAGCCGGCGATTCCAGTTGAGAGAGCGATGCGCGATTTCCGCATCAACCTCATATTCGAGGGATCGTCGGAGATCATGCGGCTCTTCATCGCGCGTGAAGCGGTCGATTATCACTTCAAGCTCGCGTTCGACATCGTCAATCCGGAGACGTCGTTCAAACAGAAGCTCTCGGCGATGGCGAACGCGACGCCGTTCTATCTGAGCTGGTATCCGTCGCGTTGGCTGAACGCGGCGCGACTAAGGAGATACGGCGAGTTCGGAAAGCTGGCGACGCACGTCCGCTACATCGAGCGCACCACGCGCCACCTCGGCCGATCGATCTTCCACGCGATGGTCCGCTTCGGTCCGAAGCTGGAGCGCCGGCAGATGGTGCTCTTCCGCGCAGTGGACATCGGCGCCGAGTTGTTCGCGATGTCGGCGGCGTGCTCGAGGGCGCAGATGCTGTCGAAGCAGGGAAGGCGGGAAGCGGTGACGCTCGCCGACGCGTTCTGCATCGAGGCCCGGGAGAGGATCAAGCAACACTTCGATCAGCTGTTCGGCGCGAACGATCCCGCGCTCTATAAGCTCGCGATGGAAGTGCTACGCGGCGAGCACGCGTGGCTCGAACAGGGCATCGTCTCTATGTCCGCACAGGGGCCCCGGCGCGTCTCGGACACCACATCGGAAGTCGCGCCAGTTCGGGCTGTCCGGTAGCTCATATGATTGGAGTTGCTCGCGCGGTCGGTCGGCGCGAGTGTCCTCTTCGGCAAAAACGCTCGCTCGGGCGGAGCCCCTAACAGCGCGCCTTCGCTCCGCTCAGTCGCGGGTCTCCTGGTCGCTCGCTGAATTTTGCCTGCGAGGACACCCGCACCGCCCTCCCAATCGAGATCTTTACAACCGGGATCTTCTGCAACCTTTCTCCGATTGC
>DASXYR010000457.1:0-4148 GCA_036502385.1 Gemmatimonadaceae bacterium | reverse complement strand
CAACCGTTCTTTGCCTGACGGAATTACTACTTTCGCTCCGTCGTCTTCCTTTCGCGTGATCGCGAGAATCGTCGCGCCGGTCTTTCCGCGAAGATTCAGCTCGGCCAGACTTCGATCGACTCCTGCGCTCGACACGTCGATTCGCACCGGCACCGGTTCGCCGAGCCCCGGGAGCATTATTGCGACGTGCTCCATGGTTCTGAAAAGATTGTCCGGATCCTCTTCGTCGGCCATTTGAGGTTTGAGCGCGGCAACGATTACTTCAGCGCCAGCACGAGCATGTTCCTGAAGATTTATTGCGCTCTTCCAGAATCCGATTCCGAGAAGAATGGTCAGAACGCCAAGCAATGAATAACTCGGGAATCGCGGTACGAACGGCTGTGTGATTGCGATGAGTGGAACCGCGACGAGCAGCATGGTTCCGAGCTGAAGCATCGTCACTAACGCACGCCTTGGCGCCGCGGCAAAATCTGCTTTTCTTCTTCCCGCGCTCGGAAGCGCGCGCATCGCCAACACCAGGCCAAGCATTCTTGCGCTGCGAATGATGCCGAGGACGAGCGGTATCGATACGATGGTGGCGCCGACGATCACTACGAAGGATGAAACTTGCGCCGATACTCCCGTCGCTTCGGAGAACATCGTGGTGAAGCGTCCCTGCTCCGCTCCCGCGCCGATGATCACGCCTGCGAGCAAAACAGCGTCGAGAAGAATGAATCTCGCGAGACGCCGGGTTTTCGATCGGCCCGCAGTTGGCGGCGCTGACCGAATTCGATCAACCCACGTGCCATACAGCGAAACCGATGTCTGAAAGGGCCGTGGCAACTTTCGATCGACCCACATCGCAACGGGTCCCGACAAGCGGATCGCCCACGGAGTGGTGAGTGTCGTCAGAGCCGACACCGTGACCGCGACGGGATACATGAACTCTCGCGTCACACCCTGCGCCAATCCCACGGCTGCAATGATGAATGAGAATTCACCGATCTGGCTGAGACTCATGCCCGCCTGAATCGATGTGCGAAGACCATTTCCCGTAATGAACGAGCCAGCTGTTACCGCGACAATTTTTCCGGCGATCACAAGCGCCGTCAGAAACACCACTGCCGGCCAGTGCTCGACGACAATTCGCGGATCGATCAGTGACCCAACTGAAACGAAGAAGATTGCGACGAACATGTCGCGCACCGGGTGCACGAGCATCTCGATGCGCAGCGATTCGCCAGACTCTGCGACGAGCGACCCTCCGATGAATGCGCCGAGTGCCACAGAGTATCCGAACTTGTAGGCGAGAAAGGCACAACCAAAGCAGAGTCCGATCGCGCCAACCAGAGTGGTTTCGTCACGCTCGATCTTCACTATCCCGCGAACGAATCGTGGAATGATGAGAATTCCAAATCCGACGAGTCCGACCAGGAACGTGATGAGCCGCACAACCGTGATCGTCAGATTCCACGGAGACAGACCAACGCCGGTCGCTGTGGCGGTGAGTAGCGCGATCAGAATGATGGCAATCAGGTCCTCCACAATGAGGATTCCGAACACGACCTCTTTCAGCTTGTTGTCTACGCCGCTCTCGCTGAACGCCTTCGCAATGATCGTCGTCGAGGAAATCGAGACGATCGCGCCCGTGAAGACGCTTTCTATAGTAGTCCAGCCGAGCAGGTGCCCAGCGACGTATCCGAGCCCGAACATTCCTGTCGTCTCGAGAAGGGCGGCCAGACCCGAGGTGGCGGCAATGGTCGCTACCTGCTTGAGGCGGAATTCGAGCCCCAGGGTGAACATCAGCAGGATAACGCCGAGCTCGGAGAGGGTTTTCAGGACCCTTTCGTCGGCGGCCAGATGGGTGGGCAGGTACGGGCCGACAATCATTCCGGCGAGGAGGTAGCCGAACACTACGGGCTGCTTTAGCCGCTGGAAAACGAATGAAGTAACGGCTGCCGTGAGCAGCACCAACGCCAGGTTTTCGAGGAAGGTGTGAGCGTTCTCCATTGCGGGATAGTACCAATCGCCATGGGCTCTGACCAGCACTGGCGAAGATTTTATCGGGAGTTATCAGGTGTCGCACGCTTGTTGCAAAATGGTTCCCGTCGAGATGCCCCCTGAAGCCGGACTCCGCCAGAAAACGCGGACTTCACAGCCATGGAGTGACTATCACCGTTCGCCCACGCACCGTCCAGAAGACGGTATCGGTTCCTGCACTCCCTCTGGCCAAGACCGGGGTTGTCGGCCTCGATCAAGTACTCAATGGAGGCCTTCCCTCCAACCACATGTACCTGCTTGACGGGACTCCCGGCACAGGCAAAACGACCCTTGCAATGCAGTTCCTGCTGGAAGGTGTGAAGGAAGGTGGAAAGGGACTTTACGTCACGCTATCCGAGAGCAAGGAAGAGCTCGTCGGAGTAGCCGCTTCGCATGGATGGAGTCTCGATGGAATCGACGTCTTCGAGCTCGCGGACAATGCCGCCCAGGCGATGAAAGAGGGCTACACGATTTTTCATCCCGCAGAGGTCGAGCTTCAACAGACTGTCGACTCCGTTCTGGAGCTGGTCGAGAAGCTCAATCCAAAGCGAGTCGTTTTCGATTAGTTGTGGGAGATGCGGCTGCTGGCACGTGAGCCGTTGCGATTTCGAAGGCAGATTCTGGCTATCAAGCAATTCTTCATGAGCCGTGACAGCACCGTTTTGCTGGTCGACGACAAAACTGCACCGGAAGGCGACCTTCAGCTCCACAGCCTCGCGCACGGTGTCATGGTGCTGGAACACGTCGCGCTGGAATACGGCTCGGAAAGACGACGGCTCCAGGTTACAAAGGTTCGCGGAGCGAAGTTTCGCGGAGGATACCATGATTTCCGCATTACCCCCGGCGGGCTGGAAGTTTATCCGCGGATTCTGCACGACGAACCACGAGTAGACGTTTCGACGAGAACTCTCCCGAGCGGATCGCAAAAATTCGATGAGCTGCTTGGCGGTGGACTCACATGCGGCACGAGCATGCTCATCACGGGCGCGGCTGGAACCGGCAAGTCGGTCTTGTGCACCCAATACGCGCATGCCGCGGTTCACCGCAACGAAAAAGTTCTTATGTATCTGTTCGACGAACGAATGAGCACCTTCCGGCTCCGTACTCGAACGCTCGGGATGAGCATCGAAGATGCGATCGAGAACGGAAATCTCATGATTCAGCAGATCGAGCCAACCGACCTGTCGCCGGGAGAGTTTGCGAGCCAGGTGGTAAGTGTCGTTGAGCGCGAAAAGATATCGCTTGTCGTAATCGATTCGATCAACGGGTATCTCCAGTCGATGCCCGAAGAGCGGTTGCTGCCAATTCAAGTGCATGAGCTGCTCAGCTTTTTGTCGAACAACGGTGTCACCTCCATCATGACACTCGTCCAGCACGGAATATTCGGAAATCCGGTGGACGAAGCTGCAGAAGTCAGCTATCTGGCTGACACGGTGGTTCTGATGCGGTACTTCGAAGTTCGCGGATCGGTCCGGCAGGCTGTCTCGGTAGTGAAGAAGCGCAGCGGAAACCACGAGCGCACGATTCGCGAGTGCCAGGTTGGACAGGGCGGACTCACAGTTGGTGAGCCGCTGCGGGATTTTCAGGGAGTGCTTACCGGCGTGCCAAGTTATACAGGACAGGGCGCGCCGCTCATGGACGAAGATTCGAAGAAGAAGAGAAAGGCGAAATAGTGTCCACGGTTGCGATGGAGCCTCCCGCACTGCCGAAGGCGAGGGCGGCAACAGATCAACAGCTTACGGTGGCGCTACTCACACCGACCGGGGCTGATGGCTCGATCGCCCAGCGCGTTCTCACATCGGCGGGCATGATCAGTAATGTCTGCCGGGATATGAAAGACGCCTGCGCCTTGATTGCGCAGGACGAGGCGGCAGTTCTCGTGATTGCCGAAGAGGCGCTCGACTCTGATTCACGCCAGAGGTTGTTCGAGTGTCTCAACGGCCAGCCGTCGTGGTCTGACATTCCGATTGTCATTCTCACTGGCGAGGGAGAGCTGTCGGCAACGCTTCCGCGAATACTGAGTGGCGTGACCGAGAGAGGTAACGTCACATTGCTCGAGCGTCCCGTTCGCGTGGCTACCCTAACCACGATTCTTCGCTCGGCTCAGCGTGCTCGACAGCGGCAGCTCG